>NZ_KV792249.1:139015-140139 GCF_001808125.1 Staphylococcus sp. HMSC14D10
AGGCTCAACGTCAATAAAGCAATTGGAATAAAGCATCTATGATTATTTGAAAACATAAGTTATAATACATTCAAAAATATTTTTGAATGAGGTGTAATTATGATTCAGACTATTGTAACTGCTGCTATTCTTTATATTGCGACAGCAGTAGATTTATTAGTGATTTTATTAATATTTTTTGCTAGAGCAAAGACTAGGAAAGAATATCGAGATATTTATATTGGTCAATATGTAGGATCTGTGGCATTGATTGTCGTAAGTTTATTCTTTGCCTTTGTCTTAAATTATGTTCCTGAAAAATGGATATTAGGATTATTAGGGTTAATACCGATTTATTTAGGAATTAAAGTAGCTATTTATGATGATTGTGAAGGAGAAAAGAGAGCTAAAAAAGAATTGAATGAAAAAGGATTGTCTAAATTAGTTGGTACGGTTGCAATTGTTACGATAGCAAGTTGTGGTGCTGATAATATTGGTTTATTTGTTCCGTATTTTGTGACATTAAGTGTTACTAATTTATTAATTACTCTGTTTGTCTTTTTAATTTTAATTTTCTTCTTGGTATTTACTGCACAAAAATTATCTAATATTCCAGGAGTTGGAGAAATTGTTGAGAAATTTAGTCGTTGGATTATGGCTGTTATTTATATAGCTTTAGGTTTATTTATTATTATTGAAAATGATACTATTCAAACAATTTTAGGATTTATATTTTAATTTAGGGTGCGATTTTATATGAGTTATGAAAATGCTTGTGATGTGATCTGTGTACATGAGGATAAAGTTAACAATGCTTTAAGTTTTTTAGAAGATGATAAATCTAAGAAATTACTTAACATTTTAGAAAAAATTTGTGATGAGAAGAAATTGAAAATCATATTATCTTTGATTAAAGAAGATGAGTTGTGTGTTTGTGATATTTCTTTGATATTGAAAATAAGTGTTGCTTCAACTTCACATCATTTAAGACTTTTATATAAAAATGATGTACTTGATTTTTATAAAAAGGGAAAGATGGCATATTATTTTATTAAAGACGATGAAATAAAAGAATTTTTCTCTAAAAATCAGGAGGGTTTTTGAAACGAGTGAAACGAGTTTCTTCTTGTCTTGATACTATAAAA
>NZ_KV792250.1:0-29709 GCF_001808125.1 Staphylococcus sp. HMSC14D10
AGCCCGACGAGCTACCGAACTGCTCCATCCCGCGCTAATATTATTTACGTCTCAAAAATCAGTACTTAAAAAGTATATCATTTTATAATGTCTAATGTCAATAATAATTTTAAATAAATTTTACATTCATTTAATTGAATCTTCATATTGAAATGCGACAATTGTCTAATAGTTATCAGTCATCGCCTTTCGAATACTTTATTAGTATATATAGTATCATTAACTTAGTCAATAAGTATTGTAAACTATTTTGTGTAAAAAAACGCTACATTTAAAATATTTTAATTAAAGATACGTATTGGATGTCTAATTGCACTTGAAAGTATCTCTATATTTAATTATCAACCTTAATAATAATAAAAAATAGGTAGCTTTAACTACCTACTTAAATTAGTTTAAATATTGAACGTATTAATAATTAAATCACATGTTTTATTATTTAGTCATGTAATGTTGCATTTTTTCTTGTAATTCAGTAAAAGATACAAAGCCCTCTTCTTCTAAGAAATGTCCACCTTCATCAACAATTTTAGTCTTACCACCTAATTCATCAATTAAGTTTTGAGTTTCTATGTAAGAAACATAAGAATCATCTTTTGAAGCTAGTCCATAAAAGTGATTAACTTTAGTTTTAATTAAGTCATAATCAACATTAAACTCCCCTACTTTTATTGAATCGTCTATTTTCTTCGCATCTTCTTTAAATCCTGCTATACTGAAGAACCCCTCAAATGGTTCGTAAATTGATAGACCTTCAATGTATTTCAAAGTAGCCAATGAACCATACCCATGTGTGACAAAATAAGTATCTTTAGATAAAAGTTCAATTTGTTGATTTAATTCGAAGATCCAATTGTCTATATTATCATTCTTACTTTCATCTAAATGGAATAATTGAACATCGTAACCTTCTAGTTCTAAATTATGTTGCAACCACTTATACCAGTGGTTATGAGAATTTCCTAATTGTGAATGAACTATAATTACATTAGTCATTAATATTTTTACCTCCTTAAACTAAATAATAATTCTCAATTTATATAACAAAACACTTTTAAAGAGGCAAATTCACCTCAAAAAAAGTGTTTAAATTATTATATTTCATCAAGCAATTCTTCCACAGCATTTTTACCTTGTTGAATACAATCTGGAAGCCCAACCGCTTCAAATGGTGCTCCTGTGATTCTGAGTGCAGAATAATTATTTTTAACGTGTTGTTGAATTTTTCTTATTTGACTAATATGACCAATGTGATATTGAGGCATGCTTTTAGTCAAACGATTAACAATTGTAAAATCCGGATCTCCATGAAAAGTCATCATTTTATTTAAATCACGACGTGCGATAGTCGCAATTTCTTCATCAGTATGATCTTCAACAACTGTATCACCTGGTTTACCTACATATGCTCTAATTAAAACTTTTCCTTGCGGTGTAGTAAAAGGCCATTTTTTACTAGTCCAAGTACAAGCTGTAATATTAGTATTACTTGTTCTCGCGATGACAAAACCAGTACCGTTATATGTGTTTTCAATATTCTTCTCATCAAATGCAAATACAACCGTTGCAACTGAAGTAGAATCCATCTCGTTAAAGTATTTAAAAGCTTGATCGTGATTGAACCATTTCATAAATGTTTGATGAGGCGTAGTAACTAAAATACCATCAAATTGTTCACTGTATTGATCAGTTGCTATTTCATAATTGTCATTGTTAATAATGATATCTTCTACATGTGTTTGATATTTCATCTTTACGCCTTTATCTTGTACATTTTTAGCTAATGCTTCAATAAATGAACTTAATCCGTGACGAAATTGTCTAAACTGACCTTTAGGGGCACCAGGGTATAGTTGACGTTGTTTAATTCGTTCAGCCTTTTCGTGTTGCATACCTTTGATTAAACTACCATACTTTTCCTCTTGTTCTTTAAAATTAGGAAATGTACTCATTAAACTTAATCGATCTATATCAGTACCATAAATACCACCCATGAGGGGTTCTATTAAATTTTCAAGCACTTCATTTCCTAATCGTCTTCTAAAAAACGCTCCAACTGATATATCATCCTCAATTTTTATAGGGGGTATTACCAAATCTAGTCCCGCTCTTAGCTTACCTATTGGTGAAATAAGTCTTGTTTTTAAAAAAGGTTTAATATCAGTTGGGATGCCCATAATCGAACCACCTGGTATAGGATACAATTTATTTTTTGCGAAAATGTATGACTGACCTGTTTCATTAGTAATTAAATCATCTTCAAGTTCAATATCTTTTGCTATATCAGTCATGATTGTTTTTCGTCCAAGATAAGATTCAGGGCCTAGTTCAATAGTGTATCCATCTTTACGATACGTCTGTATCTTTCCACCTGGTCGATTTGTCGCTTCAAAAATGGTTACATCTATATCTGGTTTATAATGTTTTAAATAATATGCGCTTGAGAGGCCAGTTATACCTGCACCAATAATTGCAACTTTTTTACTCACATTGAGTCCCTTCCTTTATTAAAAAACTGTTTTTATTTCGTCCACGATAGCATTAATAAATAATGGATCCGTGTTAGGCATTGTTGGTCGATAGTAATTTGCTCCTATCTCATCACACACAACTTTACATTCATAATCATTATCATACAGTACTTCTAAATGCTCACATACAAAACCTACAGGCGTGTAGATAAAGTGTTTATATTGATATTCGTTGTACAACGTTCTTGTTAAATCTTGTACATCGGGTCCTAACCAAGGTGTACCTGTGTTACCCTCAGACTGCCAACCTTGAGCAACGTGTTTAATATTTGAAGATGTTTGTAAACGATTCATTGTATCTTTTAATTCATCAGGGTATGGATCATTATTTTTTTCAATTAAACCTTTAGGTAAACTATGAGCTGATACAACTAAGATTGTCTCATCATGTTCATCTTGAGGAATTTGCTCTAAAGTTTCATTGATTTTATTAGTCCAATACTCAATAAATTTAGGTTGGTGATAATAATGTTCAACATGATGTAAAGCAATATCGTATTTATTGGCTTCCTCTTTTGCACGTTTATTGTATGATCCAACTGAGAAACTAGAATAATGTGGCGCTAAAACAACAGTAACCGCTTCTTTAATACCATCTTTATACATTTTTTCTACAGCTTCTTCAATATATGGAGAAATATGCTTTAGACCTAAATACAATTTATATTCCACATCTTCATAAACTTGATTTAAAGCTTCTTTTAATGCTTCAGCTTGACAATCAGTAGTGCCAGCTAAAGGAGAAAGACCACCAATAAATTCATATCGGTCTTTTAAATCTTGTAATTCCTCATCAGTTGGTCTCTTACCATGTCTAATATCTGTATAATATGCTTCAATATCACTCTCTTTATATGGTGTTCCATATGCCATAACTAATAAACCTACTGTCTTAGTCATTAAATAAAACCTTCCTTAATCTTTGTATTCTTAATACTATTTACTTGTATAATCATGAACAAATTGAGTAACTCGCTTTAATGTATCAGGTTGTACTTCAGGAAAAACACCGTGTCCTAAATTAAAAATGTGTTTACCTCTTTCCATACCCTCGTCCAGAATTTCACGTACTCTGTGCTCTATTACGTCCCAAGGCGCGAGTAACAATGAAGGATCTAAATTACCCTGTAACGTTTTATTAACACCCATTTGTGTAGCTGATGAGATAGACGTACGCCAATCTAATCCTAGGACATCTATTGCTAAGTCATTCCATTCATTAATTAGATGGCTTGCACCCACTCCAAACATTATGACAGGAACATCATATCTAACTTTAATTCCATTAATTAACTTATCCATTGAAGGTTTAATATAATAACGATAATCTTTAACATTTAAAGCTCCAACCCATGAGTCGAAAATTTGAATCAGCTCTGCGCCCGCTTCAACCTGAGCAACCACATAGTCAATTGATACTTGTACGAGATGATTCATTAAGGCAAACCATGTTGCCTCATCTCCATACATCATTGCTTTAGTATAATTATAATTTTTTGAAGGACCGCCCTCAATCATATAAGAAGCTAATGTAAATGGCGCACCTGTAAACCCAATTAATGGTACATTCAATTTCTCTTGTGTTAGCAATTGAATTGTTTCAAGTACGTACGATACATCACGTTTTGGATCAATTTGAGTTAATTTATCTACATCAGATACAGATTTAATTGGATTGCTAATGATTGGTCCAATACCTGATTTAATATCAACATCAACACCAATTGGTTTCAAAGGTGTCATTATATCTTTATATAAAACTGCTGCATCAGTATTATAATTATCAACTGGTAATTGAGTTACATAAGCACATAATTCAGGTTGGTGTGTGATGTCGAAAA
Organism: Staphylococcus sp. HMSC14D10; assembly: GCF_001808125.1. Taxonomy (NCBI): domain Bacteria; kingdom Bacillati; phylum Bacillota; class Bacilli; order Caryophanales; family Staphylococcaceae; genus Staphylococcus; species Staphylococcus sp. HMSC14D10. Next base: position 4,373 of record NZ_KV792250.1, read on the forward strand.
GTGAATATTTCTCTTTTAATTTTCGATATTCTGGTTGTGAACGGCCAGCTTGGCGCATAAACCATACAGGTGTATGAGATGTTTTTTCACCTTTAATTGTTTGTAAAATTGTATTATTTTTATTATGCACCTTATAGTCCTCCTAAATTAAAATCATTCTTATCTATAATATCATATGCTGATATAATTATCGTTTATCTACACTTAAATGTCATAAAAAAGACAAAGCATAAATGTACATTTCAATTCACTAAATTATAATAATTTATTAAACATAGTTATAGTATATTTATATGCTTAAAAATATCCCTCAATAAGACTAAATGGATTTTTAAAATATTTAAACACTACATACAATTATTATAGCTAGTACCATTAATTAATCGTATAATATAAACAATAAAGGAGGTATGAGTTATGAACATATATACAACTTATGGGACTTATGGTTACTTAAATCAAATCCGAACAAATAATACTAATAGAAATCTATTTTTATTTTCAACAAATGATTCTTCTGTAATTATTGAAGAATCAGATGAAAAATCAATTTTAAAACATCCCACTGTTTACACAACTGTTAATTCTATTAATGACTTAGATCAAACACATTTTTACTCAGCAATATTTATTCCTTCTTCTGATGATCATGTTCATCAATTAGAAAAACGTATTGCAAATTTGGAATTAAATTTCGATAAGTTTGCCGGTTTTAAAAGTTATCGTTTTTTAAAGCCTGTTCAAGGAACAACTTACAAAGTTTATTTTGGTTTTGCTAATCGCCAAACTTACGAAGATTTTAAAGAAACAGATACATTTAAGGATTATTTTTCAAAAGATGCATTAAGACATTATTTTGGTTCTAGTAGCCAACATTCTAGCTACTTTGAGAGATATTTATATCCAATCAAGGAATAATAAAAAGGTTGCCTGTTAACTAGATGTAGTTTAGCTTGTTCTAGTTATAGGCAACCTTTTTAATCTTTAAGTAGTGATTCTTGATATTGTAACTTCTTAATTGTGCTTCTAATCGTTAACCACCCTACTATAAAGAAGATTAGAGCGAAAAAGAAATATTGTGGGTATATACTGATAAATGCAATTGAAAAAATTAATCCTATAATTAACATTAAGCGATAAAGAAATTTTTCATAACCTTTAATCACTTCGACATCTGGTACTGGCCAAACTTGAGGCCATAATCCATAGGCTTGTTGCGTATAAAATTGAGACATTTGCAATAATGTAATGTACATGAACAGACATCCAATAATTGCTGAAACAATCGGAAACGATAGCCAAATCATTAGCACTAATGCAATGACAATCAGTCTAAATATAATACTAAAAGCATCTCTACCTCTTACAAAGCTACGTGTAAATAGATATAAATACATATTTTTAGAATTAAATTTCCTACCTTTAGGTGTAGGTAATAAGAAATCTAAATATCTACGTCTAACTGCAGACTCTTTTAAATGTTTAACATCCGTAAACATATTTACGAATTTATAATAATTTGTATGGTGTCTTTCTTCAATACCTATCATTCGTTCCCATGGATATAAATTAACTCGATTTAATTTAGGTAACGCTAACATTCCACCAAGTAATATAAACGTAAAGATAACTCCCCAGTACATTTGGTAACCCAATATTAAGTCATATGTTACTAAATTAATCAAAAATAAAATTAAACTTATACTCCAACTTGATTGCTTTAGTTGATACCATTGCCATCTCACTTTCAATCCAATCCATGGGTGTATCAATGTTAAAATACTCAAGATGGTAAATGGTGTTATGAAATCACCATCTAATTTAGAAAATAATGGAAACAAGATAATGAGTATTATTAGTTGTATCGCTATTCTATTAAAATAGCTGTAGCGAATGCTTAGGTTCATATAATTTTTCATATGTTTTTCAAAAGGCAATAAAAATATTCTATCTGCATCTTTTAAAAATGTTCGTATTGGAAAGATAGATGTTACAGCTAATATTATACTAGCACATAACGCATAATCTATATGTTTAGGTATATGTTGCAACCATTGACCATAACCTAATATAAATGCTCCCAATAAAATTAATAAAAATACTGAAAAATGGCCATTAAAAATAAATTTATTATAATAACGCTTCTCTTTTTGAATGGTGTTCAATCTAGATTTAAATAATGAAGTAGCTGAATTATCCATTTTCTTGACCACCTTGTGTGACATGTATATAGATGTCATCAAGTGTGTGACCACTTAATCCAGTTTGTTTACGTAGCTCCTCTAAATCACCGAAAGCAACCACTCTACCTTTATCTAAAATAATAAATCGATCACAATAACGTTCTGCAGTTGCCAAAATATGCGTACTCATTAAAACAGTACGTCCTTCATTTTTCTTTTCTACCATTAAATCCAACATAGATTGAATCCCTAGTGGATCAAGGCCTAAAAATGGTTCGTCAATAATATATAATTCTGGATTAACAATGAACGCACATATTATCATCACCTTTTGTTTCATACCTTTAGAGAAATGACTAGGAAAGACCTTTAATTCATTCTCTAATCTAAATGTTTTAAGTAAAGGTCTTGCACGTTTCATTGCTTCTTCTTTACTCAATTGATATGCCATTGCAGTCATCGCAATATGCTCTTCTAATGTTAATTCTTCATATATAATTGGCGATTCAGGTATATAAGATAACTTTTTTCGATAAACTTCGATGTCATCTGTAATTTCTGTATTTGAGATAGAGAGATTACCCTCAGTTGGCGTTAATAAACCTAGCATATGTTTAATAGTTGTGCTCTTGCCTGCACCATTTAATCCAATTAAACCAACAATTTCCCCTGCTTTTAATTCAAAATTTATATCTTCAATAACAGGACGTTTCCCATAACCACCTGTTAAATGTTCAACTTTTACTGTCATAAGGCACCTCCATGAATAACATTGTACCAAAATTAGCTTTTAACTACTAAAATTACATTTACTTCACTAACGAAATTTTATTTTACAAATGCTATAATAAGCTATAAATACGTAAAAGGAGTGCATTCAAATGGCTGAAACTGTATTTAGTAAAATTTTATCTGGAGAGATTCCAAGCTTTAAAGTTTATGAAGATGACTTTGTTTATGCATTTTTAGATATTTCACAAGTGACTAAAGGTCATACATTATTAATTCCTAAAAAAGCGTCACCAAATATTTTTGAAACTGACGAAGAGACAATGGCTCATATTGGTACAGCTTTACCTAAAGTCGCTAATGCAATTAAGAAAGCTTTTAATCCTGATGGTCTAAATATCATCCAAAATAATGGTGAGTTCGCAGATCAATCAGTATTCCATATTCATTTCCATTTCTTACCACGATACGAAAATGATATCGACGGTTTCGGATACCATTGGGAAACACATGAGAACGAAATTAATGATGAACAAAAACAAGCTATCGCTGATCAAATCAAAGCGCAATTTGATTAATTCTGCATATTGAATGTCATTATAGGGTAATATACAATTATAATTAACTTGTCGAAATATGATTGTTGTAGAATCTGAAATTTATTTCATTTCTTATTCTATTATTATCCGTTAACGACATAATAAGTGAGGAGAATAGAACATGAAAATATCACGCGTATTATTTGGTATTACTGCGGGAGTAGCATCTGGAATTGCTGTTTCTTGGTTAAACCGTGATGATCAAAGCGTAAAGAATAACACGATTGATTCTAAAGAACCTACTGGGTCTCGCTCTGAATTAGAACGTGAAATTGAGTCACTTAAACGTAATTTCTTTAACATTATTGATTATGGTAAGCAAGTAAAAAATGATGGTGTCTCATATGGTAGCGAAATTGGAGATGAATTTAAAACACTAATTGGTGATTTTAAATCTGATATTAATCCTAATATCGAAAAATTACAATCACACATTGAAAATCTACAAAATCGTGGCGAAGAAATAAGTAATACTTTTTCAAAAGATAATAAATAAAGTTTAATCATTAGATTAAACTGTGATACGGGAGTGGCGTTGAAATCATTATGAATATTTCGCTACTCTCTTTATTAATGCCAAAATTGGCTTGACTGTTGTTACTGATAGTTAGATAATACGTAGCGTATATAAATAAGACCTATTAAGAGGTGTCAGTATGTTTCTATGTAAACGTCAAATTGATATTCATGCACGATTTGGTGTACCAAGAATTGCATTTTTAAGTTTTACTATTACAGTCATCACATTTTTAATTAGTTATGAAATAATGTATTATTTTGTAAATACACCTTTATCAGATCGACATTTTGTTATTTTATTAATATTTGTTGCACTTATGTACCCTATCCATAAAGCATTACACCTTCTCTTTTTCTTACCTTATGTTAATTCATTTAGAATTCATAAATTAAACAAAAAGCGTTGGTTACCCTATTTTAATACGTATGTAAGTACGCCTGTACATAAGATATACTTTTGTATTAATTTAATTTTACCTTTTATTTTAATAACTATATTTTTGATTTTTCTAACGATGCATTTTCCGCAATACGGACACTATTTTATGTTTTTGCTTGCGTTAAATTTTGGCATATCTGTAATGGATTTTTTATATCTTAAGATTATTATTTTTTCAAATGAAGGTCATTTTATTGAGGAGCATCAAACAGGTATAAATATATTAAACAAAGTGCCATATCAATCTTTTCATTAAGTATCATAGTATCGAACTTGAAACATATGTTATGCCTCAAGTTCGATACTTTTTTAATATTTAAGCCCTACTTAATCTCATTCTTTGGCAGTATCTAGCCTGTTTCTAATTGGTGATGTTTTCATAATATGTTATAGTAACGTTGTTATTAATGTAAAAGGAGCTATCAACTATGAAAATTATGAATAAATTAATTGTTCCAGTAACTGCGAGTGCTTTACTTTTAGGTGCATGCGGTTCAAATGCAACAGATTCAGAAAGTAATACATTAATCTCTTCTAAAGCTGGAGATGTAAAAGTAAAAGATGTAATGAATAAAATTGGTGACGAACAAATTGCTAGTACGTCATTTAGCATTGCGTTGAATAAAATTCTAGCTGATAAATATAAAGATAAAGTTGATACAAAAGATATCGATGATGAAATTAAAAAAGAACAAAAACAATATGGTGGCAAAGATCAATTTGAAAGTATGCTTAAACAACAAGGTATGTCTTTAGATGATTATAAAGAACAGAAAAAACTTGCCGCATATCAAAAACAATTATTAGCTGATAAAGTTAAAGTGTCAGACAAAGAACTTAAAGAAAACACTAAAAAAGCCTCTCATATTTTAATAAAAGTTAAATCAAGCAGCAGTGATAAAGAAGGTTTATCAGACAAAAAAGCTAAAGAGAAAGCTGAAAAAATTCAAAAAGAAGTTGAAAAGAACCCAGATAAATTTGGAGAAATCGCTAAGAAAGAATCTATGGATTCTTCAAGTGCCAAAAAAGATGGTTCTCTAGGTTATGTAGTTAAAGGACAAATGGTAAGTAAATTTGAAAAAGCACTATTTAAACTAAAAGAAGATCAAGTTTCAGATGTGGTTAAAACGGACTATGGTTACCATGTCATTAAAGCCGATAAAGAGAATGATTTTGACAAACAAAAATCTAAACTTAAAGCCAAACTAATCGAACAAAAGGTACAAAAAGATCCTAAGATTTTAACAAATGCGTATAAAGATTTATTGAAAGAATATGATGTAGATTATAAAGACAGTGATATCAAGAAAGCTGTAGAAAACACTATTTTAAATCCTGAGAAACTTAAACAACAACAGTCATCTTCAGATAGTTCTTCAGCTGCATCAGGTTTATCTTCATAATTTTCATAGTATTAACATTAAATAGTAAGGGAGCAAGTCGATCAATTCGTTAAGAATTAAGACTTGCTCCCTTTCACGTGTTCAAAATTGTATAAAACAAGCGTTTTTACCCACTACATTGTCTATACAATAATTGACATTGTAAGGTAAAAACGCTTTTTAATTAGTCTAATTTTTCTGGATTGTAAAACTGTCTATTTTCCATACCAAAAATTCGTTCAGTAAATTGACCTTTATCGGTTTTCTTAAATGCTTTTTCAAACATATTCATTTTAGCATCGATATTGTCAATAAAGAATAATATTTCTGCTTCTTTTAAATGTGGTAACTTAGGTGATCCAAATTCCATTTTTCCGTGATGTGCTAAAATCATATGACGAAGTAACATCACTTCTTCACCATCAATTCCTAACTCTTTCGCCGCTTCCGCCACTTCATCACTTGCAATTGATATATGTCCTAGCAAATTACCTTCAACTGTATATGTTGTAGCCACTGGACCACTTAATTCCCTTACTTTACCTAAATCATGCAAAATAATTGAACTATACAACAAACTACGGTTTAACAATGGATAAATGTTGCATAATGACTTAGCTATTTCTAGCATTGTAAGTACGTGATAACTTAGACCACTTGCAAAATTATGATGGTGTGAACTTGCTGCTGGATACGTAAAGAATTTATCTTGATATTTTTTCAATAAATGACGTGTTATACGTTGTAAATTAGCATTTTCAATATCTAATATATAGTGTGAAATGTTTTCTTGGATTTCATCCGGAGATAAAGGTGCACCATCAACGAAATCTTGAGTCTTAAATCCGTCTTCTGGTTTAGATAATCTAAACTGATTGACTTTCATCTGTTTACGACCTCGATAATTAATCACGTCGCCTTTAACCCAAACAATTGTCTCAGGTTGAAGAATCTGCATATCTTCTTTACTAACAGTCCATAGTTTGGCTTCAATATCACCACTTTTGTCTTGTAAGAATAAAGTCATATAGTCTTTTCCTTGAGCAGTAACACCTTGTGTAGCTCTATGAATTAAGAAGAAATTTTCAACCGAATCTCCTGGGTTTAGCTTTTCTACATTTCTCATCGTTTTCCGCCTTCCTCTAGTTTATTTAAAATTAGCATCTCTTTAGAAGGAATTGCAGCATCTTTCATACAAGTGAAGTATAACACTTGATAATCTTTGGCTAATTCTCTTAAATAGTTTAACATCATTGATTTTCTTTGTTTATCAAAATGAACAAAAGCATCATCAATAATTATTGGGAATGGATAATAAGGTCTTAAAATCTTAATCAAACTAATTCTAAGTGCAATATATAATAATTCTTTCGTTGATTGACTTAGTTCAAGTGGATGATACATTTGCCCATTATTGTGTTTAACCATTATTGTATCATTTTCATAAGTTATCATATTGTAATTCTCTTGTGTCAGATCCGTAAATATATTTACAGCTTCATTTATAACTTGAGGTAATCGTTTATCTTTAATTTGCTTAATATGTTCATTTATTAATGCTTCTAAGTAACTTAAACTAGCCCAATCTTTAGCTAAATCATTCATTCTATTCTTCAAATTATAATACTCATGTCTTAACTTAGATAATGTTTTATCTGTCTCCATGTAATTAATTTGAGCGGTTAAGTCACTAACTTCAGTTTGTTTATCTAAATACTGATCGTTATATGCATCAACTTGTTTAGCAAGAAGCACATCTTCTTCTTCCAATTGAGCAGTTGTTTTTTCGCTCAAATTCGAACTATCTTCATAAGAGAAATTTTGATTTTCGAGATATGCAGTTAAATCATTAAATCTTGCAAGTTGTTGGTGATACAATTGATATTGCTCGTAAGATTGATAAAATGCTTCTTCACTTGAAACATTGATATAAGTAAATAATTTATTAATAGTTTTTTCATTTTCTTCTAATTGTTCTTTTAATTGTTTCAATTCATTACTTAATAACTCAATTTTACTTTTAAGTTGTTCTTTCTTCTCTTTATTACTTTCGTATTTAGAAATCCAGCTCTTCATATCATTAAATAGTGAAGCTTTATTAAATGGTGTGATTTCATTTCCAGTATTTTTAAACGCTTTATCATAAAAATGCGTCAATTTCTGATTTACTTGTTGATGTTGATCTAATAATTTACTGCGGTAACTGTCATTTGATTTAAGTTGATTCATAGTTTTAAAGCTATCTAGTAATAAATCATCTGTCATTTCATTAGGTACTTTCACATTTTCTTTAACTGCATTTAATATTTGAGTTAAGTCATTGATTTGTTGTTCTGTTTTTTGCAGTAAATTTTCTTGATGATTTAATTTATTAGCTAATACACTTTTATTGTTACTTGTATTACTCCAACGTTCACGAAGTTGAAATTGTTGATCTAAGTCGAAGTTTAAATCGTAATTAGATTCCAAACCATTAATTTGTTGTTCCAAATCATTAATTTCTTCACTAATTGATTCACTGTAATCAATTTCTTTTGTCTTAACCAAGAAAGTACCAATAATAAATATGACAGTTAAGATTGCAAATATAACTCCGAAAATTAAATTTTGTGTCACAAATGAGAATAGTGTTAAACCCAGACCAACTATAGATAACACTATAAAACTTAATCTAAGCCACCAATTTCGCTTTTGCTTTCTTTCTTTATCAGAATTAAAAGTATCTTTAAGTTTGTTATACAGATTCTCTTTCTCATGTAGTTCTAACTTTTGTTGATTATATTGTTTCTTTTTATCTAGTGAATCTTCAGAAACTAAATCTTTTTCCAAGTTTTCTATTTCCTGAGATAGCATATTTTGTTCAATTTGATTTTCATCAATAGCTCTTTCAATTTGTTGTTTTAACACTTTTTGTTCATTTCGCGTCTTGATAGTTTCACTAACATAATTCTTCATAGATTCAGAGGTATCTGTATTGTGATAAACTTCTTGCCAACCAATACTTGTTTTCAAATCAGCTTCTTGACGCTCGTAATCATCAATTTCTTGCTTAAGTGAAGAAGATTTCATTTCAGCTTTTTGAATTTCATTTTCATCACGAGTTAAATGATAAATATGATTAGCTGTATCTTCGTTCAAAGCAGGAATTGTATTAAATTCATTCTCTAATTGTTTTAATTTCTCTTCACGCAAACTTATATCTCTAGCTAGAGATTGTTTGTAATTTGAAGCAGTTTCATAACGCTCGATCCCTTTTTCTGGAAAACTTAATGGCTCAATATTAAGTTTTTGCTCTAAATCTTTCCATTCTTGGGCCTGTTCATGAATAGCAAGTTGCTTTTGTTTACTTTCATGCATTTTTGATAATTGGTTTAGATTGGCTTTTAAATGTTCCAAATGACGTTGTGATTTATCTCTATCATCAACTAAACGATGATAATCATCTAACTTAGTCTCTTCTTCTCTTATTTGGGCTTCAAGGCTTTTCAATTCATCGAGCTGTTGATTGAGTATTGGGTTTTTTCCAGCCTTTTTATAAAGCGTGGATTTCTTTTGACTGACCATTTTATTCATCATTGTGAACTCAGAAGAACCTAATGCACCTGCTTCAAGTAAATAACTTTGTAATTGGTCCTCATCTAAGTTACGGTGAATATCTTGTAATCCAAGCACATTAAACGAGAATATACCTTGATAAGTTTTCTTAGAAATGTAATTTAATTTTTTCTTGAGCCAAGCTTCGTCTCGAATCAAACCATTTTCTAGGTAAACTTTTACATCACCTGAAATGCTACCTTTAACTCTCTCTACTACGATCTCTGATTGGTCATCTAGTATAAGCGTAAGTTTTCCCCCATACTGATTACCCATACGTGGTTCAAGTCGAGGTTCTTTTTCTTTTTTCGTTGGAAAGCCAAAAAGTATAGAATGTATGAAAGCTTGAATCGTTGATTTACCAGCTTCATTCTCACCGAAAATTTCCGTAAATTCACGGTTAAACTCTATTTTGCGATGCACAAATTGACCATAGCCATAAATCTCTAAAGATTTAATAATCATCACTTTCACCTCTCATGTCTGCCTTTAAAATGTTCTCAGCGCGATTAACAAGTTCAACAGTGTCAAACTCAGTATAATCTTCTAAATATTTGGATGCTCTAGGGTTTAAATATAATTCAGTCATCGCCTCTTCAAACACTTTATTGTCTTTGATTAAATCAGCTGAAAACTCTCTTACAAGAGGCACTTCATCCATTTGCATATATTTAAATGTGAGCGTTTCTATGATTACGAAGTGATGTTCATTTTCTTCATAGTCATCAATCATTTCTTTAATTTGACTAATGTCTTGTGAAGATATGGGTCTATCACTGTCAACATTTACAGTTAATCTATAAAAAGCCTTTCCATCAGAACGTACACTTTCTTTGAAGGATTGAATTGCTTCATAGATACCTTGTTTTGTAAGTTTGTCTGTATTGATAGCAGCTTCTTCAAATCTAATTTGTTGCGTTGGAATAAAAGTAGCGTTTAATCGTAAATGGTCACCTTCTACCAATAAACATCCCTTAGGTCCTTGCTCACCAAAATGACGTCCTTGAATGTTTCCAGGATAGTAAATTGGTGGCATATCACTTAATTCTTGTCTTTCATGAATATGGCCAAGTGCCCAATAATGATATAGTTTTTGATTCAAATCTTCTAAAATAAATTCAGTATAGCGATTTTTAGTTGAAGATTTACTATAAGTACCGTGTAACATTCCAATATGAATACCTTTTTTACCTTGGCTAGATGGATACTCATCAATTTTATTTTCATAACTTGTATCATGTTGATAGCTAAAACCATGAACAAAAATTGTCTCTCCATCTTTTGTGATAGCTTGATATGTTTCTACTCTATTTGAGAAGACCGAAACATTATCTGGCCAATCATTAGTAATTTTTTCAGTAAGTGGATCATGATTACCATGACTTATGTAAACGAAAATTTGTTCTTTTTCTAATCGCTTAAATTGTTCTTTCAAAAATACTTCAGCACGCAACGTACGATTCTCACTATCAAATAAATCTCCAACGATGAGAACAAAATCAACTTCTTCTTTTAATGCTGTATCGACAATCTTCTTAAAGCTTTCATAAGCACTGTTTTGAACATCTTCAAAAATTGATGGCGCCAAATGACTTTTAGATTTAAAGGGGCTGTCGAGATGTAAATCTGCACAGTGAATAAATTTTATCATTGAAATTAGCTCCTTAATTGCATCTTCGTTTATCTTTATGTATTCCTATATTTTACCATAACTTATTTAATTGGGGCGATGAACTTATATATTAAAAAAGCTACAAAACTTTCAATTGAAAGCTTTGTAGCTTATTGTGCTAACAATTAGTCAGCGTAAATTTCATCTAAAGGTTTAACAATGATTTGGTTAATTTCTTGGAATACTTGGCTCATTTTTTGCTCAGCTTGCATTAATTCAGAAATATTTTCATCTTTTTCAATTGCTTGAGCTTGTTCTTGAGCTTTTGCTAAATCTTCTTCAGGAATTTCTTCACCTTGCATTTGTTTTTGTTGGAAACTTAATTGAGTTTCACGGAACTCATCGAATAATTTTTTTGATTCTTCATTATCTTTAACTTTAGAGAAAGCATCTTTAATAGCTTTATATTCATCACTATCTCTTAATGCTTGTTCTAGTTGATTTGCATAATCATATAAATTTACTGCCATATTTGTTTGCACTCCTTAGTGAAAAGTAATTTTGACAACTCTTTATTACCATAACATATTATTTATAGTTAGACAAAGATTGCGACTATACCTTGGAAAAATCCTATAATACCACCCAAAATGAAACCTAATGACATGATAAGTTTTAACTCTTTATTAGCGATTTCAATAATTAATCTTTCAATATAATCTAAGTCAAAGGTATTAATTTGATTTTCAACCATCTGACGTAAATTTATTTTTGTCATTATCGTTGATAAATGATTAGATGCTTGTTTAATTATTAAATCAGTAATTGTATTAGCAACTCCTATTTGAATTTGATCAACTAATTTTGGTGTTAACCTACTGATTGGAGTATCCATTTTTTCATTTAATTGTAAATTTGTCATGATTAAATGCACCAAGGATTCACTTATATTTGTAAATTGTTCTTCTTTAACAACATGACTTAAAGGTTGAGATTTTAATGTTTCATATTCACCTCGAATCACTTTGTCAATAATAACTTTTGCTTTAGGATGTCTTGTTAAACGTATTAATTCATGTTGAACACGTTCAGCAATACTTTCTTTAGTCATAAACATTTGTAATAATCCAACAATTTTACCTTTTTCAGCAAAAAATGTATCTAGCATATCGTAAATATCTCTAGCACCTTTATCTGAAGAAAGATAATTACGTGCACGTTCTCGAATTAAATCTCCTGCTTGGTCTAATTTTTCATCAACCATTGTTATTACTTCTGCAGGAAGAATTTCATTAATTGATGTTGCCTGTTTATCATAGTAATAATTATTCAATTTATTTATTATGGTTTTATCTAGCTTATTGTTAATGAGGTCATCAAGATCAAAATCAAATTGATTTGCAAATTTTCGTATTGTAGCATCATCATTTTTTATTTTAGACAATTGCTTTATTACTAAATCATTGATTGCTTCACGAGTATTTGGTTCATTTAACTTTTGATGTATAACTGACTCTGTTATCAAATGTTCTTCAATCACTTGACCTATCTTAGTAGCAATTTCTTCCCTTCTTTTAGGAATTAGACCAGGTGTAAATGGTATACGCATCTTGAATATATAATATGGTTTAAATGGATGGAATAACATTCTTATTGCAATTACATTTGTTACGCCTCCAATTACAGCCCCTACTACTACCATAAATAGGATAACTAAAAAAGCTTGCATCTCGATTTCTCCTTAAAAATTATTTTCACAATATGATGATTATATCACTTTGGAATATATGGTTCCTTAATTTTACTTTGCATTAAAATTGAAAATGCAGAAATGTTTTGAAATAAAAAAATCGAGCCGCGATATCAAATATCTTAGGCTCGTCTTTTAATTAATATCAAGTTAAACTTAAGCTGAGAATTTCTTAATATAAGAATAATCTCAGTTCAATCAGTTTTACAATTAAGCTATGTAGTCTCAAAACATTATGTTCGCCATATGTAATAACCACATACCTTGAATGTATATAAATTAAAAGTGATTAAATCTGGTGTGATTCTTCTATCACTTTCATATTAAATCATAATATTTTAACTATTATTAAACGTGCATTAATTCTTCTTTAGCATTTCTGTTAAAGTATGTTTCAGCTTCTCTTAATTTTGAAGTGCCAAAGATAGGTTGCTTTTCTGAATTTAATACTCTATATATGTTACTTACTTTATTACTTTGTAACATAAAACCATTACGTGTTTCGATAGTATTCCAATAAATATCACTAGTTGTTGAATGATTTGGATATGCACAATGATTACGTGAAATAGTTTGAACAATTTCTAAAGGATCGCAACCGAACGTATTATTTAAAACATCAGAATCTCTGAATAATGCACAAATTGAAACACATGTTGTCCAGTTTGGTAACACACGTTCTTTCTCAATTTGAACTAATGTTTTTTTTGAAAGGCCAATTGTTTGAGCCATAGTATCTTGCGTATAGCCCGCTTCAATTCTTACCATTTTAAATTTTGTTTGAATTAAATCTGTGAAACTCTGTCTATCCATATTTTATTCTCTACCTTTCTAATAGGGGTTAATTTATCCGGACACAAGAAATTGCAATAATACACATTTCTTGAAACACAAATTACATCTTAATATATTTTCAATAAAATGAAAAGAGGAATTTTTGTTTTTGTATACAATTTTATTAATGGCGAAATTATCAAAATAATTAAATTAATTTATTTGCTAACTCACTTCTAATAATCCTTTACATTTTAATTGTATTTTCATCCCTAGCTCTTTAACGATTTATTATATTACACTCTATACAAGTTTATTTTCAATAGCATAAATTGCTGCTTGTGTACGGTCTGTTACACTTAACTTATTAAATATATGACTAACATGTGTTTTTATTGTTTTTTCAGAAACGAATAACGTATTTGCAATTTCTTTGTTCGTTTTACCTTTTACCATTTCAGCTAATACTTCTATTTCTCGTTTAGATAGCTTATTAGTATTATGTGGTTTTGAAGATACGGTGTCTATTACACTTTGTGCTTCTGGATGAATAATCCGTTTATTATTTAAAACGTCATGTATCGTTTGAATTAATTTTTGAGGCTCAACATCCTTCATTTCATATCCATCTGCCCCTTTATTAATAGCTGAAATAACATGTTCATCATCTACATAACTTGTTAATACCAATACTTTAATATCAGGGAAATGACGTTTCACGTATTCTGTCACTTCAATACCATTCATTTCAGGCATTACCAAATCAAGAAGGATGATATCTGGTATATCATGGTCATTTAAATAATTAATTAAAGATTGACCATCCGATAAGCTTGCCAAAACTTCCAAATCAGCCACCGTCGATAAAAGGAATTCCAATCCTTGTCTTACAATATGATGGTCATCAATCAATATGACTTTAGCCACAATTTTTCTCCTTTCACCAATTTACAAAGGAATCTCTAAAGATAGCGTTGTTCCTTTGTTAGGCATTGTATCTATGTTAACTTGTCCATCTAATGCATAAATTCGTTGACTTATGTTTTTTAACCCTTGTGATGAATTATTAGTTTCTTTATTCATATCGAAACCAATTCCTTCATCTTTTGCAATAATTATCAACTTTTCTTTATCTTGTTTTAAAATAATATGTACTGAATTAGTTTGAGCATGTTTTTTAGTATTATTTATACATTCCTGTAATATCCTATAAACGTTCTCTTCTACGATATTTGATAAACTAATAATTCCATCAACACTTATTGTTAGTTTTATATTAAGAATTTGTGCATATTGATTTAATGCCTGCACCAAACCATGCTCAAGACCTACTGGTTTAAGTTGCCAAATTAGTGTACGCATTTCATTAACCGCATTTTGACTTGTTTCTTCAATGGTCTTAAAAGCTTTTTTCGCAATTTCATCTGTCGTTATGTCATGTGCTGCATGAGCGGTCAATTTTAGTGAAAATAATAATTGGTTTACTGAATCATGTAAGTCTCTTGCTAAGCGATTACGTTCATTTAATCTAGCTGCCTCTTTTTCCTGATCAGTTAAATAAATGCGTTTAATTGAAGAGCCAATCTGTAAAGCGACCGATTCTAATAGGGCTAAATCCTGTTCGCTATAACGCGTAGTATATGGTGATGCAACATTGAGTAAACCATATTGTTCTGTGCCAGACCGTAGTGGCACTGTAGCATGGTGTGTTACACCTTCTGTTGCTGCTTTATATGCTTGATTTGCTAAATTTATTCTAGAACAATTGATTATGTTAGAAGCCTTCGTTAAACGCTCATTATGATACGCAGTGACACACCAACAAGATCCTTCTTTCATATAACAGCAATTATCCTTCTTTAATGCACCTGGGAGATCAACATCAGCTACTATCTCGTGATGGCCGTTATTATCTATAAAGAAAATCCAACCAGTTGTAAAGTTACTACCATTTATTAAATAATTCAAAGCACCGTGCATCATATTATATAATTCTGTTTCCTCATTGAGATATTCTGCTATTTCTTTTAATAATGCTAAGCGTGTTGGTTTTTCCATGAAATCGCCTCAGTTACTCATATTTGCATTAGTCTTATTATACAGTGAGATTTACATTTTTAAAAATGTAAAAATGTTTAAGTTACATATTATTATTTATTATGAAATTCGTAAGATTGTGATTAATATACGTTATTAGCAATCTAAGATATGGTATGATTAATGCGAATGCTATTAGGAGGAAATTATGAAGTTTAAAATACATGAGAATTATAATCAAAATACGTTGAGAGAAATCTTTCAATCATTGAAATTGCCTAAGAAAGACTTACATCAGTTAAATATGTCAAAAGATATAACTATAAACAATCACCCTGCGAAATTAACAGATAAAGTGCTTACCGGGGATGATATTTACATTCCAACACCAGTAGAAAAAAGTAATTACTTACCTAGTTATCGTTACGCACAAATTAGTTATGAAGATGATGATTTAGCTATTGTCATGAAACCTAAAGGCGTTAAGACTCATCCAAATGATTTAAAAGAGAGTAACACTTTAATGAATCATGTTATTTATACGTTAGATAGTGAATATGTCGAACCTATTCATCGCTTAGACCAAGAAACGGTTGGTTTACTCATTGTAGCTAAGAACCCTCTAATGAAAAAAATTCTAGATCGTATGTTGGAAGAAAATGAAATTACTAGAATATATAAGGCTAATGTTAAGTCATTATTACCAATTAAACCTCAAACTATTGATAGTCCTATAGGTAAGGATAAATTCCATCCTAATAAACGACGAATTTCTAATACAGGTCAACAAGCGATTACGCACATTCTTTCCTCTAAAATGATAAAAGAAGGCGTATGCCAATTGGATATTAAATTAGATACGGGCCGTACTCATCAAATTAGAGTTCATTTAGCTGAAATTGGTCATCCTGTTATAGGCGATCCTTTGTATGGTAATTCTACATTACGCCAACTAGAACTTAATAGTCATAAAATTGAATTTAAACATCCACTCACTCAAGAATTAATATCAGTTAGTTTGGATGATGAATAAATAATAAGGAGTAACTATCGATTCATAGACAGTTACTCCTTTTATTAGTTATATGTGGTTGTTTTTTAGTGTGGGTCCACCATATCCTCAGGTTTTATCCATTCTTCAAATTGTTCTTCTGTAACATGACCAGATTGAATAGCCGATTCTTTTAATGTTAACCCTTCTTTATGTGCTTTCTTGGCAATTTGAGCAGCTTTTTCATAACCAATGTGTGGATTTAGCGCAGTAACTAACATTAATGATTGATTTAAATAATTATTAATGTTTTCTTCAATTGGTTCAATGCCGACTGCACAATTATCATTAAACGTTTGCATACCATCTGCAAGTAAGTAAATTGATTGTAATGTATTATGAAGAATTACTGGTTTAAATACATTTAATTCAAAATTACCTTGAGAACTTGCAATACCAACTGTAGTGTCATTACCCATAACTTGTACTGCAACCATAGTTAACATTTCACATTGTGTTGGATTTACTTTACCAGGCATGATTGATGATCCTGGTTCATTTTCAGGAATTGAAATCTCTGCAAGCCCCGCTCTAGGACCAGATGCTAACCATCTAATATCATTGGCGATTTTCATTAAGTCTGCTGCTAAGGCTTTTAACGTACCATGTAATTGCACGACTTCATCATGTGAAGTCAACGCATGGAATTTATTTTCAGATGATACAAATTTATATCCAGTATTCTCTGAGATAAATTTAGCAACTTTATTACCAAATTCTGGATGTGCATTAATACCTGTACCTACGGCAGTTCCACCGATAGCCAAACTTAAGATATGTTTTTTTGATTCAGCTAATAATTCTTCACATTTATCTAACATATGACGCCAGCCACTAATTTCTTGACCTAATTTAATTGGTGTCGCATCTTGTAAATGTGTACGTCCAATTTTAATAATTGATTGGTATTTATCTTCTTTTTCTTTAAAAGTATCACGTAAATGTTTTAATGCAGGTTCAAGTTTCATTTCAACTTCATGATATAATGCAACATGCATTGCTGTTGGAAAAGTATCATTTGAACTTTGAGATTTATTCACATCATCATTAGGATGAATCGATTCATCGATACCTTGTTCTTTTAAATATTTATTTGCTACGAAGCTGACTACTTCGTTAACGTTCATGTTACTTTGCGTACCGCTTCCTGTTTGCCAAACAACTAGTGGGAAATGTTCATCTAATTCCCCTTTTAAAATTAAATCACAAGCGTAAACGATTGCATCTTTTTTAGCGTCACTTAGTTTTCCTAGTTCATGATTTGCTAATGCTGCACCTCGTTTTAATTGAGCAAATCCATATACTACTTCAATTGGCATACGTTCTTTACCTACAGGAAAGTTTCGTTTACTTCTCTCCGTTTGTGCACCCCAATATTTATCACCAGGTACTTCAATCTCTCCGAATGTATCGTGTTCAATTCTTACTGACATGCGATAATCTCCCCTTATACAATTATTTATTCATAGTATAGCATTATTTAAATTAAAGGGGCAATGCATTACTAAAGCGGTTTCAATAATACAAACTCATATCATAGATATAAAAAATAACGATTGAAACAATGATTTAATGTTCCCAATCGCTATTATCTTTGAAAAATTTTGTCTTATCGTAATTGACCGTTGCTTGCTTAAGTTAAACTTGATATTTAACTTTTACTGCTTTAATAACAGCTAAAGCACTCAAAATATAAAATATAATACTTAAAGTTATTGTAATAGGACTAATTTGAACTAGAAATCCTATAAAACCAGTAAATTGCTCATAAATATCATTTAAAGAATAAATTAAAATACCAGTTATTAAAATACAACACAACACACTTATGAACACACCTGTTTGATTACTCTTAATAAAAGGCTGAGCACTAATATTATCAATTAAGCCTTGAGATAAATTTAATTGTAATTTTATGATTTTAAACAAAATAGGTAAGTAAAGTGCACCGAATGCTATTGGAAATCCTTTTATAGAAAGTAAACTAATAATAATTGTGGCAATCGTAAGTGGAAGCCAATATCTATGTAACATTTTAAGCTCTCCTTATACATTTTCATTGAATTTTATTTTACCATAATTTTTATAGCATTAAATTGAATTAAATGATTGATTGATGAAATTACGCACTCAAATGACAATGTATATTGCTTCATTAAAAAAATAACCTAAGACATCTTTAACATCTTAGGTTACTTGGTTCATAAATAATATTTATTTTGTTAATTATCATCAAGTTAAAATTTACTCATGCGATTGATTCAATCTGTCCTCGTCGTTTTCTTCAGAAATTTGTTCCATTTCTTTGCCCAATGTTTTCAAGTCATCTAAATCTTGAACCATCGCATTTTCTTCCTCATGATAATTTAATTCTGAATCTTTATTTTTAGTCATAACTCAGACCTCACTTTTAAATTCAAGCAAATCTAGCAGTGAAATATTCTTTAACATCTTCAGGTAAACCTTCTGCAGCTGCTCTATCTAAAACAACTGTTACCATTCTATGAGCTTTTAAATCAGCTGGTTCAAAGCTAGATTTACCATTTTCTTCATAAAGTTTTTTAACAACTTCACGTTTATTAGCACCAGTCACAACTAATACTACTTCACGCGCTTTTAATAATCCTTGTCTTACATTTACATTTAAACTACCTGATTCATCAATAGAAGTAACTTGTAAAATTAATTTACCTTTATTTTCTTTAGTTTTAATTTTGTCATCAATTAAAGATTCTGCATCATCGTCAAGATTAATCGGATAAATTTGACTAGTAGGTACACCTAATGCTTCATAGTATGAGCGATTATCGTCATAATCTAAGATATTTACTTGACTAAAATCAACCGCATTATGATCTACATCTTTCTTTAACTCATCTAAAACAGGTGCAGCATCCTTTGTTAAATGAATTCCCGCAATAGTTGTAGGGTTGTTATTAAATTGCTTTCTAATGATATCTGCTGTGTACTCAGCTACATGTTCTACATCATTAAATACTTTAAAGTTCATTGCCATTGTCATTACACTCCTCTTAGTTCATCAATGTCATATAAATAACGTATTATTCGTTAACTTACCCTTTTAGACACTAAATCAAACTATTTTAAAAATGTTATTATACATCATTAATAAATATAACATTTTTTAATAAATAGATGCATAGAATTTTTACTAACTTACTACTTATTAGGATAAACCTGGGAAATTTTGTTGTCGTAATGCTTCATAAATTAATAAAGCGGCTGTGTTAGATAAATTTAACGATCTGATATTTTCACTCATAGGAATTCTTAATGCCATGTCAGCGTATTTCTCTTTTACCCAATCCGGTAATCCAGTCGTTTCTCTTCCAAATATAAAATAATAATCTGTATCTTCTTTAGAAAAATCAAAATCACTATACGTTTGTTTTCCAAATTTAGTTAGTAAGTAGTACTCACCTTGAGTAGCATCGAAAAAGTCTTCAATACTTTCATGATAAGTAATATATACATGCTCCCAATAATCAAGACCAGCACGTTTTAACATTTTATCATCAGTACTGAAGCCCAAAGGCTTAATTAAATGTAAATGTGTGTTCGTTCCTGCACAGGTACGTGCAATATTACCAGTATTTGCAGGAATCTCTGGTTGAAATAAAACAATATGGTTTGTCATTTAAAGTTTCCTCATTTCTATTCCTTTTATCATTTCATTTTGAACTTCTTCAATTTCATTTTCATAGTTTGCAACTATAAATTCACGTGCATCTTCACCTTGAATTTGGCCAATCGCCCAGTATGCCGTCCCTCTTATCATTGGTCTTGGATCATTTAATGCAACTTCCTTAAGTTCTGGTATTGCTGCCTCTTCATTAAAATGTGCTAAAGCTATTATTGCATTACGTTGAATTGGTTTTTTACCTCGCCAAGCACCAGCTAAATGCCCATATGTTTGTTTGAATTCTTTATTGCTCATTTGTAATAACGGTACTAATCTTGGTTTTAGAATCTCAGGTTCTAGAATAATGTCATCATGCGTTGTATTGATCCCCCTATTTCTAGGACAAACTTGTTGACACGTGTCACATCCATATAAGCGATTGCCTATCTTATATCTATATTCATCTTGCAGATATCCTTTAGTTTGAGTTAAAAAACTAATACATTTTTGAGAATTCAATTGACCATTTCCAACAAGCGCCCCTGTAGGACATCTATCTACACATATTGTACAATCTCCACAGCTATCAAGTAATGGATCATCAGGTTCAAATGGAATACTCACTAACATTTCACCTAAATAACTCCATGTTCCTAAATCTGGATTAATAATAAAACCATTACGTCCAGCAAATCCTAAACCTGCTCGTTCAGCAACGGCCCTATCTGATAATACACCAGTATCAACCATACTTTTAAGTTCTACATCAGGAACTTTAGATTGTATAAAATCAGCAAGTTTATCTAAACGTTTACGCATAATAGAGTGATAATCTTGCCCCCAAGAGGCACGAGCAAACATACCTCGGCGATCACCTCTGACACTTTTAGGTGCACCTTTAAGCTTATTCGGATATCCAACAGCAATTGCTATAATTGAGCGTGCGGTAGGCAAACTTAATTTTGGCTCAGTTCTTAATGAAATATCTGACTCCTCAAAACCCGAAGCATAGCCATTTGCATGATAATCTTCTAACTTCTTTTTAAGTTCATCAAATGGATCGGCAGTAGTAAAACCTATACTATCAATACCTATTGAATAAGCATAATCGATGATTTCTTGTTTAAGCCAATTATAATCCAATTCATTTGCCTCCTTAAAATTGATACATATTACATTTTAACATAATCCACATAATGAAATAGTTATTTATTTATATAATAATTGAACACTTTCCTAATAAATATTCCAGTTCAATTTAAAAATAGCGAGTTTGAAACATGATATGATGTCTCAGACTCGCTGCTATTTGTTTACTTATTATAAAACTCTTGATAAAAAGTTTTGCGTTCTTTGATGAGTTGGTGATTGAAATATTTGCTGAGGTGAACCTTCTTCAATAACATGCCCATCTGCCATAAATATAACTTTATCACTCACATCTTTTGCAAATCCCATTTCGTGTGTAACAACAACCATTGTCATTCCTTCTTTAGCTAAATCTTTCATTACCTTTAGAACATCATACACTACCTCTGGATCCAATGCAGACGTAGGTTCATCAAACAATATAATATCTGGATGCATAGCCAGTGCCCTTGCAATCGCAACTCTTTGTTTTTGTCCTCCAGATAATTGAGAAGGATATACATTTGCCTTATCTTCAAGTCCAACTTTTTCTAATAATGTTAATGCCTCTTGTTTCAATTGATTTAAATCGCTTTTATTTAATAATTTAGGAGCCAATATGATGTTATTTAATACAGTCTTATGTGGAAACAGATTAAAATTTTGAAAGACCATGCCCATTTTTTGACGTAATTTATTTAAGTTATTTTTGTGAATAGAGAGTTCATTACCTTCGAATACAACTCTTCCGTTTGTTGGTGTTTCTAACAAATTCATACATCTTAATAAAGTGCTTTTTCCACTTCCTGATGGTCCTATAATCGCTAATACTTCACCTTTTTTAATTTCTAAATTAATATCCTTGAGCACTTCATTTTTCTCAAATTTTTTATTTAAATTTTCAATTTTAATCACTTGCTTTCAGTCTCCCTTCTATTAAACTCATTAATCTTGATAATGAAAAAGTTAATACAAAGTATATACATGCTGCTATGATTAATGGCGTAAATGGATCAAATGAAATACCTTGAACAACCTGTGCATTAAACATAATTTCACCAACCCCAATTGTAGATATGATTGATGATTCTTTTATTAAAGTTACAAATTCGTTTCCTAGCGCTGGTAATATATTTTTAAAAGCTTGAGGCAATATGATATGAATCATTGTTTTTGAGTAGTTTAACCCCAAACATTGTGCAGCTTCAGTTTGACCTTTATCTACTGCATTAATTCCAGCTCTAATTATCTCAGCAATATAGGCTGAAGAATTAATAACTAAGGCAATCGTCCCACAAATTAAAGCAGAAATGTCTAATCCTAAAAGCGCGGTAGTGCCAAAAAATACGATAAACACTTGCACTAACATCGGTGTTCCTCTTAAAAATTCTATATATATTGTTGCGGGTAAAGAAATAATTTTAAACTTACTTAATTTTGCAAGTGCAATAAATGACCCGATTATTGCTCCACATATAACACCAATTAAAGAAATTATTATAGTGTTTTGTAATCCTTTTAAGAAAAAAATTCCATACTTTTGAATAAAGCTTCCATCATCAACCATTTGTTCTGAAGCAATATCCATATATTTATTAATTAAATGTTTATCTTTAACATCTTTAATAGAATGATTTAAGTGTTCTAATAAAATTGGTGAGTCTTTCGGTAGTGCTATAACTGTGGGTTTCTTTTCTTCATTGAAAGAAACATGGACAATATTTAAATCCTTATTTTGCTTAGCATAAGCATCTGCTACTGGTTTTTCGATTACTAAACCATCAATTTTTTTACTTTTAAGTGCCAAAATTGCATCTGGTAAACGATTTAATGAACTTATTTGTGCATTTTCTATTTCTTGCTGTGCAATTTTTTCTTGTTCACTGCCCTTTTGAGCTCCTATTTTTTTATTATTAAAATCACTCAACTTATGGAAGGTATCATTATTTTTTTTTCTAATTAACATAACATTTCCTGTTTCCATATATGGTTCGGAAAAATCAACTTCTTTTTTTCTTTCAGGTGTTGTTGTCATTCCTGATATAATTATGTCAATTTTTCCAGTTTTCAAAGCTCCAAGTAGGCTATCAAATTGCATATTCACTATTTTTAACTTTAAATGATTATCTTTGGCAATTTTTTTTGCTAATTCAATATCTACACCAGCATACTCTGTTTTACCATTTTTAGTTTTTTCAAATTCTAATGGTGCGTAATCAGCTGATAATCCTACTCTTAATTCACCCCTATCTTTAATTTTATTCCAAGTTGCATCTTCATCAGCTAATGCCATTGGTTGTATGTATATCAATGTCAAACTAATTAAGATTGCTATCGCAAGTACTTTTGTTAATTTTTTCATAAGCAACCTCCTTTAATTAATTCATTATTATACATATAATCGCATTAATATACAATAAAAATTTTAAAAAAGAGTGAAACAAAATTCGATTTGAATCTTTGTCTCACCCTGACAGGTTAACTAGAGTTGAGAAAAGGTCAATATAAACACTTTCTCAATTCAGTTAAAAGCTTTGAATTAAATTTATTTCATTATATAAATTAAACTTTTGTACATACATCTTAATTGCTATTATTGCTTAGGAATTTCGAATTTGTATATACCATCATGATAGCTTGGTATTAATTTTTTGCATATTTCATGTATAATGAATGCACTCACAAATGGAATAACAAAATAGCCGAAAACGAGCAAAATAATAATTATAGTAGCGTCTCCAGACATTCTATTAAATGCATTAATCGGTCCTACCAAGCCTGTATAACCAAATCCGGCAGATAAAGGTGTGCCTTTAATACCTATAGCATATGCCAATACACCAGAAACGATACCATTTAAAGTTAAAGGAACTGCAATAATTAAATGTTTTAAATAGACTGGAATCATCATCTTCGCTGCACCTATAAGTAAAACAATATTAACCCCCATAGAGTTAACTCTTATTGAACCGAATATAAAAGTCACACAAGCTGCGACAATGCCCATGTTAGCAGCACCACTTCCCAAACCAGTTAAACTTATAGCTGTTGCTATGGCGACTAATGAAATAGGTGTAACCATTAACAATGAGAAAGTCACACTTATTAGTATAGACATAATTAAAGGATTAAGATCAGTGAATGAATTTACCATATGGCCAAGTCCTTTAGTAATTGTTTGTACATAAGGTAAAGTTAATAAACCAATTAATGCACTTAATACAGGTATAACAACCGGTAATATAATCATTTCAAGTGAGCCTAATTTTCCTTGTAAAAACATATATATTGCACAAGCTATAATTACAACTAATATGATATTGATTATATCTCCAATCCCTTTTAAAACAATGCCCTTAGCTGTAAATTGAACCGCTCCAGATCCAAGCATTGCGGCTATGCCTACCATACAAGAACCTGCCCCATTAAACTTAAATTGATGTGCAGCTAAAACACCGATAATAAATGCCATGAATGATTGAATTATCATTACTAATTGAAACACAGTTTCGAGCATTGGATGTGCATCCATAAATAATTTCAAAAATTCTCCTAATAACGCATTTGGCAATAAAGCTAATACTACTCCAGCACCTACCGCATTTAGAATATTACTAAAAAAATACTTTAAACTTACACGTTGTTTACTCATAGTAGCCTCCGTTTTTAAACATTAGCTTTATCTTAGTACAAACTAATGTGTTTAACAATATGAACATTTCTTTTTTAATCAAAAATTAATGCTAATTTTAAAAAAATACCATTGCTAAAACTTAACATAAGAAGTTAAACAATTATAAATATAATAGTTCAATAACTGATACTTAACCACTGACTAGAAAATTGAAAAATTGAAATCAATTAAAGGCTCTACGTCAAATCGGACTGATGAGTCCA
>NZ_KV792251.1:0-9703 GCF_001808125.1 Staphylococcus sp. HMSC14D10
TCACATCACGACCGCAGTCATCAGTGGTTGTATTGTTGCGTTATTTACGCATTGGCTACGTACACGTAACAATAAGAAAAAATAGGCGATATTAGCCAACACCTAAAAATCCCCTCACTATTGCGAGTAGTGAGGGGATTGGTGCATATAATACACGAAGCTCTTGTTAAATATATTATAACACCATAGTGGATAGGAATGCAAAAGATCAAAAACAAAAAAGAAAGACTTAAAACCTGATTAATTCTGTAATTAAAAAAAGTATTTTGATTATATTCTCATCAATGGGGGAGTAGTTCAAATATATCTATGTATAACTTTTATTTCCGTTCCTTTCGTATTCCCTTTATGAATTCCTCATGGATAAATCCCCAATCACACATAGCACTTAATACGGGTTCCAATGATTTTCCATGTTTAGATAAAGAATATTCTACTTTTGGAGGGATTTCGTGATAAACAACACGAGTGATTAGGCCATCCCTTTCTAAGTCTCTAAGTTGTTGCGTTAGTACACCCTGTGTTATTTCAGGAATTAAATGTCTCAATTCCCCGAAACGTTTTGTGCCTTTTACTAAAAGAATAAATAATATATAAGGCTTCCACTTACTACCAATTGCTTGAAGCGTGGTAACAATTCTATATTTTGATTGTTCATCCAACAGAGTATCTCCCCTTTAAAATAACAATGTATAATCATAAATTCGTACTAAGTATATTAATCATATCAAATGAAAAGAACAAAAATAATAAATTAGCCTGATAGATTTCTTGTTTTGTATATATGGATAATTTAACAAAAAATAGGAGTTATTATATCGTACGTGATTGAATTAGTACCTTTTAACATACTAAGTATGAAAGATATGTCTACTTTTCAATCTGAATTTAGATCGGCATAATTATTATAAAGTACAAAATACTTTGTACATATAAAGAAACAATATACCTTCCATTTATTTCATCTTGTAATGAACAGTGTTCTATCATTTTTCGTACTTTTAGGTAAATATTTGAAATTGGAGTTGATTAAATGCCCTTTGTAATTTATGTATTAGGATTACTTATTTTTGCACAAACAACATCAGAATTTATGGTCGCTGGTATAATGCCAGTTCTTTCGGAAGAGTTTGGCGTATCTATCTCTTCTATTGGTTACCTTATTTCAGCTTATTCGGCAGGTATGGTCATCGGAGGCCCCATACTTACCTTAGCTTTACTTAAAGTGGCTCGAAAAAAAGCCCTGTTGACTCTTACTTTTGTGTATTTAATAGGTCAGATACTTGGGGCGATGGCACCCAATTATGAGATAATGTTCGTAGCACGTTTAATTACGGGAATTAGTTCTGCTGCTTGTTTTGGTCTATGTATGGCGATTGCTTTTCAATTAGTGAGTGCGCATACTCGCGGACGTGCTGCTTCCATTGTTTTGGGTGGTTTAATGCTGGCAACCGCAGCTGGTCTTCCAATTACTATTATGGTAGAACAATATTTTGGATGGCGCGCTAGCTTTTGGACTATTGCCTTATTAGTTTTATTAGCAGGCATATTAGCATATATCTTTATTCCATCTGTTGCTCAACAAGAACAGACCAGTGTTCGAAAAGAACTTGGTTTATTTAAAAATTATTCTTTATGGGCGGCTTATGTAACAAGTATGGTAGTTATAGGTGCAATTATTACAGGATTTAGTTACTTTACACCAATTTTAACTAGTATTTCGGGAGTTAAATCGACAACTGTTCCTTATATTCTTGCTGGTTATGGTATAGCAATGGTAATAGGGAATGTTATTGTGGGTCGATTGGCTGATACTTATATGATTTCAGTTTTAGTTGTAGGACTTAGCGTCTTGACAGTTACCTTTGTGGTATTTGGACTTTTTACAGAACTTCCTATGATTGCTGTAATTTCAATAATCACTGTTGGTTTTGTAGGATTATCAATGAATCCTGCTTTAGCCATTCGTGTAACTAGAGTTGGTGGTACAGGTACATTAGTTGCCAGTGTCCATAATTCGATGATTAATTTAGGGAATACATTTGGTCCTGCGATTGGTGGGTTCGCTATTGAGGCTGGATTTGGATTAGCTTCTCCATTATGGGTCGGTTTAATTTTATCTATTATTGCTCTAATATCTTTATTACCTATTGTTAGAGGTAATATCCCTTTTCTTAATACTAAATAGGTGGTCAACATATCTATAGAAAAATAATGGTTCTGATGCAAAGTTAAAAATCATGTAATATTTATACTGAAAAACGAAAAATAATTAATACTAACAAAACTCTTTACTGTTAAAACAATATTTGCTTTTATAGTTTTGTATAGATGTGCATATAATTTTAACTTTGCAACAGAACCCTATTTTTTAATAAAAAACAGTCCAAACGTCTCATGCCTAGGCAGGGGACGTTTGGACTGAGAATACCACTTTTCTTATTTACCATTGAAAGTAGCTTGTTGGCATCTCACAAAATCCAAGCCTCTTTTACCATCATTCCAACATTTGTTAGCTGCCCCAACGTGTTTCCCAGTATTATAAACGGAATCCCCAAAAATACCTCGTTCAGGCCAGTTAATTCCACCTTCAATTTTTCTAGTTTCTTCTACAGTTAATTTTTGCATCTTCAATAACTCCCTTATAATTATTTAATACTATCGTAGCCATCTGAAAAATCTTTACCATACTGATCTACAAATAAAATAGTAGGACCTACAACAGGTAATTTTTTAAATAGACTTTTCAAAATATTCACCCCTTTTTTTGATTTAAATTAATAGTAGCAAAAAATTATTAAAAAAAAGTAAATCTAAGAATAAGATTATTTTTAGGTTTATAAAAGGAAATTTATTCTTTAAGTTTTAGAATTCTATATTATTTAATTCTACATATAACATGTTATTGATTTTAAAAATCATAATACGAAGTTAAATAAAAAATCTCACAATAAAAATGTTCATCATGCTCGTTTGAGAATCCTCCTAATACTCTATCAAAGTCTTCCTATAATTTGTGTTATTACTTCTTCTTGTATGATAGCGCTAATATAACTAATTTGAGTTTTGACAATATTTACATTTAAAAATGAGTTTGTGCTATATTGTTTTTGAAATGTAATATTGATTATAATGTTTTGCTTGTGAAGATATCATTATAAAATAAGATTGGGGCTTATATATGAAGTTTATTAAACAATACGATGAGAGCGACTGTGGACCAGCATGTTTAGCAATGTTAAGTCATCACTTTGGAAAAAAAACATTAATATCTAGAATTAGAGAATGGACAAAAACTGATAAAAACGGTACATCTTTATATGGTATGATTGAAGGTGGGAAACAATTAGGCATTGAATTAACTGGGGTTAAAGCTAAAAAAGTTAATGATATTTCTAATACTGATTTACCTCTGATTGCACATATTACAAATGAGCAAGGATATATGCATTTTATTATCATAGAAAGAAAAACTGAAAACAAAATTTATATTATTGATCCTGCAAAAGGAAAAGAAAAAATTAGTTTTACGGAATTTGAAAAAAAATGGACTGGTATACTGTTGCTTGTTCAGAATGATGTTTCATATGGCTATGATAATAACCTCCCTAGCAAATATAAGTTGCTCACAAAAATATTAAAAAGTAACAAAATTCCTATTTTTAATATTTTTATGTTATCACTGTTCATAAATATATTGGGTATTATAGGTGCATTTTACTTTAAATATCTTGTGGATACTATAATACCTTCTCAAATTATACAAAATTTACATATATTATCTATAGCTGTACTATTTATATACTTAATTAATGCATTGGTTTCTTTAATCAGATATCAAGCTTCTTTAAACTTAAGTCTAAAAATTGATATGAATTTTATGAAAGATTATTATTATCACGTTTTAAATTTACCAATAAAATTTTACGAAACAAGGAAAAGTGGAGAAATTTTATCAAGGTTTTCTGATTTATCTCATATAAGAGAAGCACTTTCTTCAGTTACTATAACATTATTAGTAGACACATTAATGGTTTTAGTTGGTGGAACTGCTTTATTCTTTCAAAGTGCGCTGTTATTTTATATAACATTAATTCTGATTCCAATATATTTAATTATAGGATTATCATTCAGAAAAATATTAAGCAAATATAATAGACTAGTGATGGAACAAGACGCTACTTTAAGTTCATATCTTGTTGAAAGTTTTTCAGGTTATTCAGTAATAAAAAGTTTCGGAGCAGAAAATGAAATATTTAATAAAGGAGTTAATCACTTTAAAAAATTAATCAGAAGATTGTATAAACTTAGTTTTTTTACTAATATGCAACTAACTATTAACACTTTTATGAAAATGACAACGACTTTAATTATCCTTTGGATTGGATCATTTCTTATAATAAAAAATCAGTTGACTTTAGGAGAACTTTTAACGTTCAATGCTTTAGTAATATATTATATAGATCCAATTGAGAGATTAATAAACCTACAGCCACAAATACAATCAGCAATTGTCGCTACGCAAAGATATTTAGATATAACAGATATTAAAACTGAAAATGAAGAAAGAAATAATAATAATACATTAATAGATTCTACTTTCACTTTTACAAATAAACTGGAAATTAGGAATCTTAACTTTCAATATAATTTTAAAGAAGAAGCTTTGAAAAACATTAATATATCAATACTCAAAAATCAAAAAGTTGCTATTATAGGTGAAAGTGGTTCAGGAAAGTCTACTATAGCAAAATTAATTGATAATTTTCATATAAATTATGAAGGTAGTATAACGCTTGATAATACTTCAATAAAAGAAATTCCCAAAAATAAACTGAGAAATTTGATTAGTTTTGTTACACAACAGAATTTTATTTTTGGAGCTACAATTAGAGAAAATTTGACTATTGGATTAAATAGAAAAGTCTCTGATTCTGATATATATAAAGCTTGTAAAATAGTTTGTGCATATGATTTTATAATTAACCTTCCACAAAAATTAGATACTCAATTACATAATGGAGGTTCTAATTTATCTGGTGGACAATTACAAAGAATAGCACTAGCTAGAGCAATATTAAAAGATTCCGATATATTATTATTAGATGAAGCTACCAGTTCTCTAGATGCATCTACTGAAAAAAATATATTAGAGAATATAGATCTTCATTTATCAAGCAAAACAATCATTTTAATCACACATAAATTGACTAATGTTAAAAATGCTGACAACATTTATTTATTAAAGTATGGTCAAATAATTGAAGAGGGAACTCATAAATCATTAATCAATAAAAAAGGTGAATACTATAATCTATGGAAAAATCAATAAGGTTAATGATTTACTTTAACCATTCTTAATGAAAGATTCACCTCTAATAAATATAAAAGAAAAAATCTATATTTATTTTTAGTAAGTTTTAATTATAGATATGTATACTTTGAGTACACCCTAATCATACAAAGAGAGTTATTGAATTTATAATAACTTAAACGTATGATTAGGGTGTATATTAATTGTGGAGTGAAAATGAATGATTATAGGTTATGCAAGAGTATCTTCGGTAGATCAGAATTTAGAGAGACAGCTAGATAATTTGAAAACATTTGGCGTAGAGAAAATATTTACAGAGAAACAATCGGGAAAGTCAGTAGAAAATAGACCCGTATTTCAAGAAGCACTTAACTTTGTGAGAATGGGCGATAGATTT
The DNA here is from genome assembly GCF_001808125.1 of Staphylococcus sp. HMSC14D10. Classification (NCBI taxonomy): domain Bacteria; kingdom Bacillati; phylum Bacillota; class Bacilli; order Caryophanales; family Staphylococcaceae; genus Staphylococcus; species Staphylococcus sp. HMSC14D10. Next base: position 5,712 of record NZ_KV792251.1, read on the forward strand.
GTAGTAGAATCGATTGATCGCTTAGGTCGTAATTATGATGAAGTGATTAACACAGTTAATTATTTAAAGGATAAAGAAGTTCAATTGATGATTACTAGTTTACCTATGATGAATGAAGTGATTGGTAATCCACTATTAGATAAATTTATGAAAGATTTAATCGTTCAAATCTTAGCAATGGTTTCAGAACAAGAACGAAATGAAAGTAAACGTAGACAAGCACAAGGTATTCAAGTTGCGAAAGAAAAAGGTGTGTATAAAGGACGCCCTTTACTATATTCACCTAATGCTAAAGATCCTCAAAAACGTATTATCTACCATCGTGTTGTTGAAATGTTAGAAGAAGGCAAAGCAATTAGTAAGATTGCGAAAGAGGTTAATATCACAAGACAGACAGTTTATAGAATTAAAAATGGTAAGGGATTATCTTGATAAATGGATTGTTAATGCAAATGAGATCTTCTCACAGCGTCCTAAATTATATGTTATTCATCTATTATGAGATTCTAATAATAAGACAAGAAAAGAGAGTGCGAATTCGCACTCTCCTTTTGTGTAGTACTATTGAAATTTTGTCTTAAAAACGAACGTAATTTAGAAATAATATTTATTGGTATTTCAAGAATATATATATAATTATTTACTAAGTCCATTTAAAAAAATTTGAGAGAACTTGTTCATAAGTTTAATTCTTTCATTAATATTTTGTTCATGTGTAAAGGTAACAATTCCATTAACAGCGTTTGCTGCTATTTTACTAACAGCATTAACATCATTAATACACCATTCGCCATTTAAATTACCCTCCTTAAAAATTACATGATAAGCATCTATATATTTGTTTTCTAATTTATTCATTTTTTCATTAATGCTATTAGTTTTATAATATTCAGTGCAAAATTCAATTATTGCGTTTTGAAGTGGATAATAGTATTCGGTTGTTAAAGATAGTTCATTATATAAATAAAATTTTTCTCTATTAGTTTTACATTTGATTTGTTCCTTTTTCCACTGTTCTTGCCATTTAGATTCTTCTATATTTAAAATTTCTAAAAATAGATTTTCTTTTGTTTTAAAGTGATAATAAAGATTCCCTTTACTACTTTCTGATAATTTAACAATTTCTCCAGTAGTAGTGGCATTATATCCATTTTTTATAAATAATTCCTTTGCGACACCTAGTATTTTATCTTTCAAGTTCATCACGCCTTTAATGAGTATTAAGTACTATCAATGATAGCACAAAAAATTCAAAGAATAATTGTATAACACAATACAGCCATTTAAATTTCGCAAGATTTTTTGTTGTAATATGTAAAAAAATAGATTACAATCCTTATAGACCGATCGCACGGTCTATAAGGATTGGAGGGAACTTAAATGATTTCATTTTTTACAAAAACTACTGATATGATGACATCAAAAAAAAGATGGACTGCACTAGTAGTATTAGCTGTTAGTTTGTTTGTTGTTACAATGGATATGACAATATTAATTATGGCTTTACCGGAATTAGTAAGAGAGTTAGAGCCTTCTGGTACCCAACAGTTATGGATAGTTGATATATACTCTCTTGTTTTAGCTGGCTTTATAATTCCATTGAGTGCCTTTGCTGATAAATGGGGAAGAAAAAAAGCATTATTAACTGGATTTGCTTTATTTGGCCTCGTTTCATTAGCTATATTTTTCGCAGAAAGTGCAGAGTTCGTAATAGCTATTCGATTTTTACTTGGTATTGCAGGTGCTTTAATAATGCCAACTACTCTTTCAATGATAAGAGTAATTTTTGAAAACCCTAAAGAAAGGGCCACTGCATTAGCTGTATGGTCAATCGCTTCATCGATAGGTGCTGTTTTTGGACCAATTATCGGAGGAGCTTTACTTGAGCAATTTTCATGGCACTCGGCATTTTTAATTAATGTACCGTTTGCGATAATAGCAGTTGTAGCAGGTTTATTTTTATTACCAGAGTCTAAGTTATCAAAAGAAAAGTCTCACTCGTGGGATATTCCTTCTACAATTTTATCAATTGCAGGCATGATTGGACTGGTATGGAGTATCAAAGAATTTTCAAAAGAAGGACTAGCAGATATTATTCCATGGGTTGTAATAGTATTAGCAATTACCATGATAGTGATATTTGTTAAACGTAATTTATCAAGTTCTGATCCAATGTTAGACGTAAGACTTTTTAAAAAGAGATCATTTTCAGCTGGTACAATTGCTGCATTTATGACAATGTTTGCAATGGCATCTGTTTTGTTATTAGCTTCACAATGGTTACAGGTTGTGGAAGAACTTTCTCCTTTTAAAGCTGGCTTATACCTATTACCTATGGCAATAGGAGATATGGTGTTTGCACCAATTGCACCCGGATTAGCGGCGCGATTTGGACCGAAAATAGTGTTACCTTCCGGAATTGGAATTGCAGCCATTGGCATGTTTATTATGTATTTCTTTGGTCATCCATTATCATATTCTACAATGGCTTTAGCATTAATTTTAGTTGGAGCTGGTATGGCTTCACTAGCAGTTGCATCTGCTCTAATAATGTTAGAAACACCTACATCAAAAGCAGGTAATGCAGCTGCTGTTGAAGAGTCTATGTATGACCTTGGAAATGTTTTTGGTGTAGCAGTACTTGGTAGCCTATCTTCTATGCTTTATCGTGTATTTTTAGATATTTCATCTTTTTCATCAAAAGGTATAGTTGGAGATTTAGCTCATGTAGCTGAAGAATCTGTAGTGGGCGCTGTCGAAGTAGCTAAAGCTACGGGGATAAAACAGCTTGCAAACGAGGCTGTAACATCATTTAATGATGCTTTTGTAGCAACTGCTTTAGTAGGTGGGATTATCATGATTATCATTTCAATAGTTGTCTATTTGTTAATTCCCAAATCACTTGATATAACTAAACAAAAATAGTACTAAACATATATTTTTAGATATTGTAGATTAGTTTATTTTTAAAATTAGTAATAGTTAAAAAGTAGAACCATTAATTTTAAATGGTTCTACTTTTTTATTATTAAGTAAAATTATAAAAGACAATTTCTTAAATTAATAATATGATATACCTATATCTAATAATTTATTAGTATTAATAAACCTTGAAAGGATGATTAACTGATGAATAGAGCAGATATTTTTAAAATATTTGATGTAGAACTTAATATAACTATATTTTTAGGAGCACTAGTAGCAACTTTCATCTATTTTATAAGTTACATGAACAATGTAAATGAATTAATTACATTATGCTTAACATTAGCTTTTCCTGCATATTTATTAAAAATTAGCAGATCGTTCGAGGTTATTTTATTAGAGGAAAAAATAAAAAATAGTAAAATCAAAATCTGTGACAAAGATAGAATTGAACGAGAGATACTGGTGAAAAAGAACCTAATAGATGAACTATTGTTTCCTAATAGAGTTATTAAAAAATATACACTGACAATTTTAATTTACAGTATAGGTATTATTATTCTTTTACTACTTTGTAATATGTTAAGTTATGGAATTGGTGAAAATGTCAATTTTATCTGGAGATTACTAGCTTGTTATGTAACGAGTGTCACAGTGATTATAGTTGCCTTGATTATAATGATAATGATATTTGATCTTATAATTGGATTACTATTAAATTTTCAAATATTTTTAAAAAATAAAAAGTATGATGACTTTTTATAATTATTCGATTTATATAATGAAAAATTAAATGATTAAACATAGAAACCTCAAAACAAACCATATTTAATAGAGTTTATGGCGCCTTATACAAATAAAGGCTATGCTGTTAAAGAATTATGTAGCTATCTTCAGATTAATATGGATGATGTTTATACTATTGGCGATAGAAAATTGATTTACCTATGTTTAATACCCTAGATAATTCTTCTGATAATTTAGTTTTTGTTAGAGTTTAACATAACTGATGATTATCAGAAGTTTGATTCACATTAAAAAGGCACAACAAGTTCATGAACTTGTTG
>NZ_KV792252.1:0-8301 GCF_001808125.1 Staphylococcus sp. HMSC14D10
ATAATTCTACATCTACACCTAATAAGTAATTTATTATAGAGCTTTTTTTAATATCTTTTACATTGATATAAAGTACTATAATTACACGAAATCAATTATTTTAATTTATAATGGTTACTTTAATAACTATACTTATAAAATTTATTCTTTGATTATGAACGAGAAAGATTAGTAAAACATTATACCTATTATAATGCCTATTAGCACAATAGACCAGGAAGGTAATTTATAATAAACCAGGAATACGAATAATGAGCTAGCTAGAACAAAATCTAATTCTGATTTAATAGTTGAAGCCCAAATCGGATTATAAAATGCAGCGATAAGAATACCGACTACACCCGCGCTTATACCTTTTAAAAAACCTTCAGCATAAGTGTTAGATTTAATATCATCCCAAAATGGTAACACTCCAAATAATAATAGAAATGCTGGTAGGAATATAGCGACAGTAGCCAAAATTCCTCCTCCAATACCTTCTATAGACATGCCAATATATGAAGAGAACGTAAATAATGGTCCAGGTACAGCTTGAGCAGCAGCATAACCCGTTATGAAACTATCAGGTGATATCAAACCTTGTGGTACAAATTCATTTTCTAATAAAGGTAATACGACATGACCACCTCCAAACACTAAAGAACCAGATCTATAAAAACTATCGAACATTCTGAGCCATAAATTATTCGTCATAGAACTAACTATAGGTAATACAATTAATAGTAAAAAAAATAATGAAATTGAAATAAACCCTAACATTTTAGGTAATTTAAATGTCTTTACTCTTAAATTATTTATATCTGTAGAGGTTTCTTTTAAAAAGATAAGACCATATATACCAGTAATAGATAATGCGATTACTTGAATGTAAAGATTATCGATTGTTAGAGATAATATAAGAACAAATAATGCCAATGTAATGGTACTTTTAGTATTTGTTAATTTTTTACCCATACCTATTATGGCTTGGGCAACAATGGCAACAGCTACTAGTTTTAAACCTTGGATCCAAGTTAAACTAGAATCATTGTTAATAAATAATGCTGAAAAAACCATAAGTATAATCACAGAAGGAAGTGTAAAACCAATAAAAGAAATAATTCCTCCCAGAATTCCTCCTCTAATAGTACCTATACCAATACCAACTTGGCTGCTTGCAGGTCCAGGTAAAAACTGGCATAGCGCTACTAAATCTGAGTATTCTTTTTCATCAAGCCATTTTCTTTTCTTAACATACTCATCATAAAAATAACCTAAGTGGGCAGTTGGTCCTCCAAATGATAGTAATCCAAGTTTTAATGCAACTAAAAATATATTTATATATTTATACATACAAAGCTCCTTGTATTTCGTTGATTAATTTTTTACTTAACTATCAAATTCTTTAATTTTTTTGCCAATTTCATCTCTAACGCGTTGAAATTCTGACCACTCTTTACCTGCTGGATCATCAAAACCCCAATGCTCTTTTTTAACGTTTGGTGGTAAAATAGGACAATTATCGTCTGCATCACTACATAACGTTACGACCAAATCTGATTGTTTTAAAATATCATTATCAATCAAGTCTGACGTATGGTTTGATATATCAATATCTACTTCTTTCATAGCTTCTATTGCTTTAGGATTAACACCATGTGTTTCAATACCGGCAGAATAGACATTCCAATCTTCACCCAATATTTTCTTTCCCCAACCTTCAGCCATTTGGCTACGACAAGAGTTTCCTGTGCATATAAAATAAATTGTTTTCTTATCCATAATTAAAGCCTCTTTTCTTAAAATATAATTAGTGTAAGGTATAAACCTAAAAGTGTTACAAATAGGACTGGAATCGTAATGATAATTCCAGTTTTAAAGTATGTTCCCCATGAAATTTTTACCCCTTTTTGTGTTAAAACGTGTAACCATAGTAGTGTTGCTAAGGAGCCGATAGGTGTGATTTTGGGTCCTAAATCTGCACCGATGATATTGGCATAAATCATGCCTTCTTTAATTAAACCGGTAGTTGCAGATTGTCCAATAGCAATTGCATCAATTAATACGGTAGGCATATTATTCATAATGGCTGAAAGAAATGCGGATATGAAGCCCATACCTATAACACTACTAAACAATCCATAGTTTGATATGCTTGATAGAATATTAGCTAATAATGCAGTAATACCTACGTTTTTCAGACCAAATACAACTAAATACATTCCTATAGAAAAGAGCACAATATTCCAAGGTGCACCTTTGATCACTTGTTTCGTATTTACTACTCTCGATTGATGGGCCAATACAGTAAATATAAATGCAATCAAACAAGCAATTAACGATACTGGAATTTGAATAAATTCACTAACTATATAACCAATGAGTAAGATTGATAAAACAATCCACGAAAACTTAAATAATTTTGGATCTTTAATGGCTTGATCAGGCGTTTTAAGATTTTTAATTTCAAAATGGTTAGGAATAACTTTTCTGAAATATAGCCATAATACAACGATACTTGCAAGTAAAGAAAATAGATTTGGAATCATCATGCGATTTACATATTCAATAAATCCAATATGGAAGTAGTCAGCAGAAACGATATTAACCAAATTACTTACAATTAATGGAAGAGACGTAGTGTCTGCAATGAATCCACTTGCAATGATAAAAGGAAAAATGACTTTTTGATTAAACCCTAAATTTCTTACCATAGCGAGCACGATTGGAGTGAGAATTAATGCAGCTCCATCGTTCGCAAAGAAAGCTGCTACAATAGCGCCTAACAACATAATATAAACAAACATTTTAAACCCATGACCATTTGAAGCTCTGACCATATGTATAGCTGCCCATTCGAAAAATCCAATTTCATCTAAAATTAATGAAATGAGTATAACAGCGACAAAGGTTAACGTCGCATTCCAAACAATCCCTGTAACTTCAATAACATCCGAGAGACTCACAACGCCTGTAATAATAGCGATGATAGCACCAATCAATGCTGTAATACCAATATCTAACCCCTTAGGTTGCCAAATAACAAACATGAGAGTTAAAAGAAAAATAATAATCGCTAGAATAGTCATTATTTACATTCACCTGTCTTTATCTTTTTACACATACATTGTTGAGTAGGAGAACTAATATAAGTTAATTCATTATTGATTGAATCTAAGGACTTATGATTAAGTCGGTACATGTGCTTAGTACCGTCTTTTCGTGTAGATACTAATTCATTATCTACTAGAATTTTCATATGATGACTTAATGTAGGTTGTGAAAATTGAAAATACGCTAATAAATCACAAGCACATAATTCACCGCAAGATAATAAGTCTAATATTTCTAATCGACTTGGATCCGATAAAATTTTTAATTGTAATGATAGTTCCTTATAAGACATATGTATGTCATCCCTCCTTTATTATAGGTTAACATCTATATAGACAAACATCTATATAGATGTTACTTTTTGCAATAATACATTATATTATTTATAATAGTTATATCAAAAAAAATTGATTTATTTTAATTATTTCTTAGTTATTCTGAAAAATTTAAAAGTATGTCGCACAAGCATACTATCGTTACATTCGAATTGAAAATGATAGATAGAAAGAAGCTGATGAATGATGCAATCTGTTAACATTGATACGAGTATGATGACAGAAAACGAATTAGAATTTTATGAACAAATTTTTAATGCACTTGCAGATAAAATTAGATTATCGATTCTACAAACAATAAATCAAAGTGAAAAAAAAGCTTTATGTGTTTGTGATTTAGAAGAATTTTTAGAGTTAAAGCAATCTAAACTTTCGTATCATTTAAAAAAATTGGTAGATGCTAATATACTGAGTGCTGAAAAGCATGGGACATGGAATTATTACAAAATTAATGAACAACAAATACAGGTTGTTTTAAACGAAGATACTTGTTGTAAGATATTTTAAGTATCTTTTTTAATGTAGTATTAATCAATTTTTTTTGATTGATATATCAAAAAATATTGATTAATCAAATTTGGAGGCGTTATACTAATGATAGATTCAATTATGGAATTTATAAAAACATTTCTAATGCTATTTTTTGAATTATTAATACTGTTCATCATCGTGAGCTTTATTGTGAGTATAATCCAGCAGATAGTTTCAGAAGAAAAAATAAAACAATATTTAAGTAAACCTAATCAAGCTATTAATTATATTTTGGGAATGACTTTTGGTGCGATGACCCCATTTTGTTCTTGTTCTACAATTCCTATACTTGCAGGCTTATTAAATTCTAAAGTACCTTTTGGTCCTGCAATCAGCTTTTTAATTGCGTCACCTTTAATGAATCCCTTAATGATATTTATGTTATGGGCCTTACTGGGTTGGAAAGTTGCAATAGTTTATTTTGTTGTACTAGCAATATTTAGTATCTTAACAGGTTTTGTATTTTCAAAAATGAATTTAGCTGAAACTTATAAAGGGGTAAATGTTAAAGGCGATGGATTTTTTGCTAATAAAACGGGATCTCGTGTTAAACAAGCATTAAATGATGCGTGGGCATTTTTATATCCAATGCTTCCTTACCTATTTATTGGTGTGTTTATTGGAGCGTTCATATATGGATTTGTCCCCGAAACATTTATTACAAAATACGCAAGTGGTGATGGCGTTATATCTGTATTCATTGCATCTGTTATAGGCATTCCAATGTATATCAGACCTGAAACAATGTTACCTATCGCTGAAGCATTAGCATCAAAAGGGATGTCTTTAGGAACAGTAGTTGCGTTGATCATTGGTGGTGCTGGTGCAAGTATTCCAGAAGTTGTATTATTATCGAAATTATTCAAGAAAAAATTTGTAGTCTCATTCGTTATCGCAATTTTAGTTGTGGCTATTGTTACAGGTTTGATGGCGAACATCATTATTTAAAGGGGGTGAGTTAATGGGAATCAAAGATGTATTAAATAAAATGAAACCTCAGGATCAATCATGTTGTTCTGTAGAAATTGAAGAAAAAACAGAGAAGAATGAAAAAGAACAGCAGGATAATAATTGTTGTTGTAACAATTAATTTAGAAGTCTGTAAAATATATGCTTATAACAAATAAACGAACGACAAATTCCAATGTAATAGTATGGAATTTGTCGTTCTTTCGTTACGGATAACGAAAAAGAAATACAAAAAAGAGAGAAAAATGTTAAAGTCAGAATGAAGTTCATGAAGAGTCAGTTGTTTGGTAATGTTATTCAATATATACCATTTATAAAAGCACGAAATACAGACCTTACGAAAGAACTTTAATAATTGAATATATAAGAATGAATGAAATGGCGAAGCAATTTACGAGAGTAAATGTGCTTCGCTATTTTTGTGGATTTAATATAACTATTACTGATGATAACTTACTTTGTAACTTTTATAATACTCTCAATAAATTTATTAATGGATTCATTTGTCTTTTTTGTATAGATCAAACCATAAGGCACTTGATTACCATGCCAATTTAGAGGAATGGTAACAAGGGATGGGTGAACGTTTGCCCATTCGTCTAATGTTAAAAGGATGTAGCCCATTTGTTCACATTGATTGAAGACTTCTAAATCGTAATAATAAGAAGTATCTTTAATTTTAATTTGTGGGTGATTGAATTCAATGTATTTCCGTAACTGATCGTTACTATGACTATTGCCTTCTTCAACCATCATTAAATGCTCACCATGTAAATCTTCTAAATTAATTTCTTTTTTATGAGCTAATTTGTGGTCAGTAGGTACAGCGCAACATAGCTGGTAGTAGCCGAGTATATAAGTGTTACAATATTCTGTCCATTCTTGTGAATCACAAGGACCAATAATGATATCTAGGTAAGTACCTAAAGATTTTATGATTTCTAAATTAGATAAGGAATTATCTTCAAAAGGTATAACCTCGAGATTTATTTGAGGGTATGTATTATTTATCTTTTTCCAAATAGAATCTAATTGTTTAAGAGAATTTAAATTAGAAGTGCCAATCCTTACTGCATATGTGTTACCTGACATTATATTTTTAGCTCGTTGGATTGCTTGATTTGAAAGTTTTATAATTTCTTTAGCATCTTCATAAAAAGATTTCCCCGCAGGAGTTAGTAAAATACCTTTATTCGAGCGATTTAGAAGCGTAACACCTACTTGATCCTCTAATGAATTTATTTGTTTCATAATAGCAGTTGAAGAAATAAATAACTCTTCTGCTGCTTTACTAAAACTTTTCTGTTCCACAACTTGAACAAACACTTCGATTTGACGACTATACATTGGTCATCTCTCCTCTTGTATCAACTTTTAGTTTAAGCTAAGTTAACTTTTTTATCGTTCCTTGTCAAATCCTATGAGTCTATAATTTGATACATAAGAAACTTTAAATTCAATTAAGGGGGCAAAATATTATGAAGAATGTCATTTTAAATAATGGTGTGAAAATGCCAATGTTAGGCTTTGGAGTATATCAAGTAGAGGATTTAAAAACATGTGAAGAAAGTGTTTATCATGCATTAATGACAGGATATCGTTCAATTGATACAGCTGCGGCATACATGAATGAGGAAGCGGTAGGCCGTGCTATTAAACGTAGTGAAATACCGAGAGAAGAACTGTTTATTACTACTAAAGTATGGATTCAGGATTATGGTTACGAGAAAACAAAAAAAGCATTTGAAGAATCATTGCATAAACTAGACGTTGATTATATTGATTTATATCTTGTTCATCAGGCATACAATGATTATTATGGTGCTTGGAAAGCTATTGAAGAACTATACGAAGAAGGGAAAATCAAAGCTATTGGGGTTTGTAATTTTAATACAAGACAATTAGTGGATCTCATAACTTATACACGAATTAAACCAGCAATCAACCAAATCGAGCATAATCCTTTCTTCCAAGAGAAAGAAATAAAACCAATTTTAAGTCAATATGATGTGCAATTAGAAGCTTGGGCGCCGTTTGCGGAAGGTATTGATGACATTTTTAATCATGATACTTTAAAATCTATTGGACAAAAATATGGAAAGACTGTTGCACAAGTTATCTTAAGATGGACAATACAACTAGGTATTGTAACGATTCCAAAATCAGTAACGAAAGAACGAATCGAGGAAAATTATGATATTTGGGACTTTGAATTATCTCAAGAAGATATGGAACAAATAGCTGAATTAGATAAAGGAAAAAGTTCAATTATAGACTTTGATTCAGTTGAAACAATAGAATTTTTAAAATCTGTAAAGGTTCATGATTAAGCTATAGCCTGAACTTTTAACAACTAGAGGTATGCCTTTTGGGTATACCTTTTATTAATTTAAGCATTAGAGGTATGTGTTTAGGAACATTATTATTAAGTTGCAGTATTCAAAAATGTTAAATAATAATAATTGAGGTGAGTTATTATGGTTAAAAAACAAACTGCTGGAAGAGATAATTTAGGTGACTTTGCCCCTAAGTTTGCAGAGTTAAATGATGATGTATTATTTGGCGAAGTTTGGTCGAGGGAAGAAAAGTTAGAACTTTATAAGAGAAGTATGATAACAATAACTGCATTAATTACAGCTGGGAACTTTGAGCAATTAACTGCACACTTAAATATAGGTAAAGCAAATGGTATTACAAAAGAAGAAATATCTGAGATTATTACACATCTAGCTTTTTATGTAGGTTGGCCAAAGGCATGGTCTGCTTTCAATATAGCTAAACAAGTTTACGATAAATAATTGATAATAGGAGAGATTCAAAATGACAAATCATGAAGAAGTTCAAAATGGCGTTATATTCTCTAGTGGTGAACCAAATGATGCTTTCGCGGAATTTTTTACTGGTCAAAGTTACTTAAATACTTTAGTTAATGATGAGGATGTTGACGTAGTTGTTGGAAACGTTACTTTTGAACCTGCGTGTCGAAATAATTGGCATATCCATACCGAAGGATATCAAATTCTACTTGTAACTGGTGGCGAAGGTTGGTACCAAGAAGAGGGCAAAGAAGCGCAAAAATTATATCCGGGTTCTGTAGTAGTGACTCACAAAGGCATCAAACATTGGCATGGAGCTACTGCAGATAGTTGGTTTGAACATATAGCAATTACAGCCGGCCCATCTGAATTCTTAGAGCCTGTGACTGAAGAACAATATAATAGCGTGTCATAAAAGTAGATGGTTCTGTTGCAAAGTTGAATTTATAGTATAATTTTAATAAAAAGGAGTCTTTTGTATGAACTAATTCAGATATAAACAATTCAGTAAAGATGTTATCATTGTAGCCGTTGGCTACTATCTAAGATATGCATTG
>NZ_KV792253.1:0-258 GCF_001808125.1 Staphylococcus sp. HMSC14D10
ATATGTCACAGGTCAAAGAGAGAATATCAATAAAATAGAAAATGAGCGTCAAGAGTTATCGCAACGAATTAAAGAAGATAAAGCAAAGTATAAAGAATTAATTGCTAACTCACAAGATGACGAGGCTGACGCACTCTATACTACATTTGATAGTAATGAGAAGAAATTGAAAGCCTTAGAGAAACGCTTATCGACTAAAAAAGAAGTATTTGATGAGGCTAGATGTAAAAAGGCGATTGAACTTATTAAACATCAAGC
>NZ_KV792253.1:278-80316 GCF_001808125.1 Staphylococcus sp. HMSC14D10
AACATCAAGCAGATTTACCTCATTTGTACAAAAAGGACAAAGAACGTATATTAGCAAAATTTGAGCCAATCGTTCAGGAATATAACAAAGTGGTAGGGGAAATCGCAGCATTAAATGATGAATATGAAATAGAATTTGATAGATTTGTTCGAGTTTATGACAAAGAAAACTTTGAGAAGGATAAGGAAGTAAGGGCAGAAATCAAAAATCATTTCAGCCCTAATAAATATTCCAATTATGTGAGTGGAGACGAACTACCTTTCATTGATATAAGAAATAAAATGCAATTAAGAGGTGCTAAGTAATGGCTAGAAAATACAATTTAGATAAGGTTAGCAATTATCTTTTAACAGAAACAACATTGTCGGCAGACGAAACTCAAAAAGTATTAGATGTAGTAGAAGAACAATTTTCTCAAAATATCCGAGAACAGAAAAAAGACGAATTGTCCCAAAAATCACAAAGAGATGTAAGACTTATGAGAATGGCCGAAGAAAATCGCATAGTTAAAAAATAAATATCTTGCCTATCCTTAGTGATAGGCTCATTTTATTTGTGAGGTGCATACATGAACCTTAGAAGAGTGAAATACCCACTAATCTATCACGAAAATAAAATATCTGAGTACACATTGCTAACGGAATATAACCCTAAATTTATTAATACCAAGATTAAGGCCATCACTATGCAAATAGATATGATGTATCACTTAAATATCTCACATATGACTACAAATGATGTTCATGGCGTTGTATCAATATCCTATCCACTAGAAAAGTTAGTGATTGATATTATAGGTGAAAAAGAAAAATTGAAACGTTTCAAAACAAAAGCGAATAGAAACATGCAGCAATTAAAACAAGTTATTAAGCGATATACTCCAGGTGAACAAAAGGAAATCATGTATTATATGCAGTCCAATGGTTCGACGATAGATTATGACCTCATAGAACGCCTACAACGTGACTTATACAAGCTAAGACAGAAAGTAAGTGTAAGAGCATGAGTTACGATAGAGAGGCTATTAAACAGTTTATACGTGACTACTCAAAAGAGAACCATGATACTACATTTAATGATGAAAATACCAATATAGATGATTTCTTTTCACTGAATGATAAAGTCGACCCTTTTAAACTGAGTGAGAATACTGGTGATCAAGTGTTCTTTAATGAACTAGATCGGCTTATTTATACAGTAGCGACTAGAAGGGAATACTACATATTTTTCTTACTATGTGAAGGGAAATCTATGAGTGAAATTGCAAAGATATTTGAATTAAGTAGAGAAAGAATACGTCAACTATGGAATGATTTATTAGACAAATTAGAGGAGGGATAACATGAGTGATTTAAACCCTAGACAAGAAAAGTTTATATCTGAGTACCTAAAGACGCTAAATGTAACACAAAGTGCAATTAAGGCTGGTTATAGTCCTCATACTGCAAGTGTACAAGGTAGTAGATTGCTAAAGAATGAAAAAGTGGCTAAGTACATTGATGAGCAACGTAAGAAAGTGATTGATGAGGGCGTGCTATCAGCTAACGAACTACTTCATATCCTAAGTAATGCAGCAGTAGGTGACGAGAGCGAAGTGAGAGAGGTCGTTGTTAAGCGCGGGGAATTTCAACGCAACCCAGATACCGACAAAATGAACTTAGTGTACAATGAGCATGTAGAAATGGTGGAAGTACCGATTAAGCCTAGTGACCGTTTACGTGCTAGAGATATGCTAGGTAAGTATCATAAGTTATTTACGGATAAGAAAGAGTTATCTACGGACACGCCAATTTTCATTAATATAGGTGAGTGGCCGGAAGATGAGGAAGAAGAAAAACGGAAAGCATTAGATGAACTACATGAGCAACACCCTAACAGAACAATGATTGTTGATGATATACCGTTAGAGGATTAATGTGAAACCATTACCTTCAAATAGGTGGTGGTTTATTTTATCTAAATTCTTTCCGCAATTTCAGATTAAGTTGACAAATTTGAGTGGATGTATGGTAAAAAATGTTGAAATGCTCTATATTATAAATAAGAGTTGCAAATGCGTAACACATCTTAGCGAATACACACAAAGATATATACTGTTTTTGTGTACCAATTATAGAAAGTATACACAGTGACAGTGTATAGTCACTGTTATTTTTATGTTCAATATGATGTGTTGATTATGGAGGAGTTTATCATGGCTGAGCAAAAATACCTGACAACAGTTGAAAATATAATTGGTTTAATGAAAGAAGAAATAAAAAACATTTCTCCTTTAAGACTACAAAAAACATTATACTTTTTATTTGCATATTATGGTGCTTCATATGGGCAACTATCTAAAAGTAAAGAATATGAAGTTACAAAAAGTGAAAGTTTAAACTTGCCTGAATATTTATTTGACGCTCAATTTGAAGCTTGGCAATACGGCCCTGTTATTCGAGACGTATATAAGAACAATAAATATAGTCTTGGCTATAATGACATAGACTTTTCAATGAGTAATTTTGAAATAGAAGATAAAACAATGCAGCAGGAAATTACAGAATATTTGAGAGAAATTATTAAGAGTACTTTAAAAATTAGTGATTTTGGTTTAGTAGAACGTTCTCATGAAGATGAAGAGTGGAAAAATAAAATTACTCAGCAAGAAATTATGAATAACGATTTAATTATTAAGGAATATATAGGATTGGTAAATGCCTAGATTTAATAGTAATGTTACTTCTAAAAAAAGAAAAAAGAACGTTCACGTTGAAATAGTTAATAAAGATTTTTTACCAACTAGAAATGAATTTGAAACTGACAAAGTAGAAATCGAGTTAAGAAATGCTGAAGTAAAAGAAGTTGTTTTTTTTAATGAAGAAGTAAAGTATTCAAAACAAAATAATGATCTGAAATTTACTAATTTTATTTCTGATTTTACACAACAAAATCAAATCAATGCTATAACCCATTTCAGTGAAAATATAAGCATAGTCAAAAATAACCCCGATGAAGCTACGAATATAAATTATGATGAGAGAATGTTATCAATTTTATCTTTATATACTCAACAAGATATTAGAAATATAAAGGGCTTAATGAAAACAGATATTAGAGGGTTACTTGATGTTCAAGAGGGTTTAAGAGTATATTGGTATTACGATTTGATTGATAACGAAATAAAAATAGTTTGTATTGATCCACAACATTTAGTTTTACCAAGTCAGCATGGTAAAATGAATAAAGATAAAATGATGATTACAACCTATCAATCAGTTACTAATAGCAAAAAACATTGTATTAGTCGGTATTTTATTAATTAGCATACGGGTAAGTTAAATATATCGTTTCAAGCGTCACTTACGAGTGACGTTTTTTGTATTTTAGGACGCTGAGAAACGCCCTGTGTTGCAGTGGGGAATGAGTTTTAATAACTATGTATGCAAAATGTATATATTACATTGTTAAATTCGACATCATCAAAGGCTGGTTAATCGATTTTCGAGATTGGTCGAAGATTGAAGCATGTGAAAGAAAATGACCTAGCACATGGAGAATTGGGTAATTGGTTGAAAAATATCAACTTAGATAGAACACAAGCTCATCGTTTCATTAAAGTTTCTGAAGAAATTAAAGATGTTGGTACATACCAACATTTAGGTCTGAGAGCTTTATCGGAAATAGCTAACTTACCTGTACCAGAACGCACCAAAATACACATAACATCAAACAGCAAAACTAAAATTCCATACTAAATGTTTATGAATTTAACTGCAGAACTCAATTTTGAGCCTTGTAAAATTACATAAATTAGTTATATAAAAATTATTTATGGGTATTATATAAACGGGAGGGGCAACGTTATTACTTGCCTATTAGAACATGGAATAGTTCTGTTCCAACTAGTCAGGTATTAAGTGACTTATGGGGAAAAATCAGTTAGAATATAAAAAGTGAATGATCCTTTTCTAGGCAGGTACTTCGGTACTTGCCTATTTTTTATTCACAAACTTCTATATCAAAAAGCTTTCATGTGATAATAAAAATTCTCTCACACGTTAAAAACAATGTATAAGTTAATTATGGCTTAACGAAATACATTCATATCATCGAGTAGGATAGGTATAAGTATTGACTATTATTTTTAAAAATCTATAATTGAAAATGAATATCAATTAAAAACGAAAGGATGATATTATGAAAGGATTAATTGGAATTTTATTATGTAGTTTATTTATTTTGACTGCGTGTTCAGCGTCTGTCGATAAAACAAGTGACTCGACAAAGACTATAGACTATAAAATTGAAAATGGTAAAACACTGAAAGTACCAGAGAAACCTAAAAGAGTTGCTGTATTAACTGGATTTTATGTTGGTGATTTTATAAAGTTAGGAATCAAACCAATTGCTGTTTCAGATATAACTAAAGATTCTTCAATCTTAAAACCTTATTTAAAAGGGGTTGATTATATTGGAGAAAACGATGTTGAAAAAGTTGCTAAAGCAAAACCAGATTTAATAGTTGTAGATGCTATGGATAAAAATATTAAAAAATATCAAAAAATAGCGCCAACAGTCCCATATACATACAATAAATACAATCATAAAGAAATATTAAAAGAAATAGGCAAGTTGACTAATAATGAGGATAAAGCCAAAAAATGGATTGAAGAGTGGGAAGATAAAACTAGAAAAGATAAAAAAGAAATTCAAAGTAAAGTTGGTCAAGCAACAGCATCTGTGTTTGAACCAGATGAAAAGCAAATATACATATATAACTCTACATGGGGTCGTGGTTTGGATATTGTTCATGATGCATTCGGTATGCCAATGACAAAGCAATATAAAGATAAATTACAAGAAGATAAAAAAGGTTATGCTTCCATTTCAAAAGAAAATATTAGTAAATATGCTGGTGATTATATATTTTTAAGTAAACCTTCGTACGGAAAATTTGATTTTGAAAAAACACATACATGGCAGAATATTGAAGCTGTAAAAAAAGGACATGTAATTTCATATAAAGCAGAAGATTATTGGTTCACAGATCCTATTACATTAGAACATTTGAGAAGTAAATTAAAAAAAGAAATTTTAAATAAATCTCACTAGAAATAAGTTATAAAAATTTCTAATGTATTAATAATAATATTTTTAAGGAGTGATTAAATGAAACGACTGGATGGAATTCCCGAATCAATGTTAATTCCTTTGATAGCTCGAGCAAAAGAGTACGAATACGAAAAACCAATAATAAAAGACGCACTATCTAAAAAAATATTTGATGGTTTAGATGATATGTACAAAAATGTTACATGTGATGACATGTCTCAAATTGGAATTAGTATACGTTCTGTGATAATAGATAGTGTTACTAAAAGACTTATCAAGGATAATAAAAATTTGATTGTGGTCAATATAGGTTGTGGCTTAGATACAAGGTTTCAAAGATTTAATAAAGAAAAAATATCGTGGATAGATTTAGATGTACCTGAATCAATAGAAATACGAAAAACATTTTTTAAAGAAACAGATAGTTATAAGATGATAGCTAAATCAATGCTGGATTACAGTTGGATTGAAGATGTTAAAAATTATAAATTTTTTAATAGTAAGTCAAATATATTGTTTATCTTTGAAGGTGTATTGATGTATTTTGATGAGAGTGTAATGACTAAATTATTACATACTATTATTAAAAAGTTTGGAGATCATAATTTGGCCTTTGCGATTGAATTTTGCTCAAAAACAATTGCAAATAATACAAAAAGACATAAATCTGTATCAAAATTATCCTCACAACCTGTTTTTAAATATGGATACAATGATTTAAATGAATTGGATAAAGTTTTACCAAATAAAATGAAAGTTATAAATGAATATAATTACTTTGACTACCATAAGAAAAGGTGGGGGCTCTTTGGGTATTGTAGATATATACCTTATCTGAAAAAAAGGCTAAACAATAAAATAGTAATTATGGAATATAAACCAGCTTAAAAATTTACTGATAATTGAGTATTAAAATAAAACATTTCAAAAAAGATGTAGCTAGAAATTTATTAAAAGTAAAGTGCACAAATATCTTGTGTTTTTTCAATTTTAACATTTCATCTTTAGCTATATATCGTATTTTGATATACTATTCGAATGACATAATTATGACATAACAGAATAAAAAAGCTAAAAATAATAGAGTTATTCAAAATTCTAAATGTTGATATTATAGTCTTTTCACTCTCTATTTATATCTATTTTATATGATACTTAATGCCAGGTATGATGTAAAACGATATATATATTATGATAGAGTATGAAAAGGGTAGCTGAAAGAGCTACCCTTTTATTGTTCATATGAAGGTTCGATATTTTTAAGTTTTACTTAATAATGTTATCTAAAATATGACTAAAAAAACAAGTAAAAATGGCTTTGAAACAAATTTAAAGGATTTTTGGGTGATTATTGCTTTCTAAATATAGCATTATGACCTTCTCCGCCATCTAATTTGATAGTTTCGCCATTTTCTTCAACTTTATAATTTATACTTTCTTTATCATTACCATCAGTAAATATCATTTTTCCACCTTTTATTGTAAGTTTTAATGTTTCGCCACCATATGTTAATTTAGCTGTATTGGCATTATCTTTTGGAACTTCTAAAACCATGTCGACATTTAAATAGTCAATACCACTACTCTGTGCAAAATTATATTTTCCTTTTTTTAGTCCATTACCACATGCAGCAACTAATAATACCAAGCCAGTAATTGAGATAAAATAAATTAATTTACGTTTTATAAATGATCCCCCGAATAAGTATTGTTAATATCTTATGATAATAATTAATTAGATTTAGAAACTCTCCCATATGCTATTAATGAACCAGCTACAAATAATATAGAAGCGAAATTGAAATTAAACCAGAATTAGATTGCTTACCTGTTTCTGATAAAGATTTACTATTTGATTTAGATTCGTTTAATGAAATGTTATTTTCATTTGTTATATTACTGATGTCACCAGTTGATGTAGTTTTGTTAGTATTATTTTGAACTGATTGATAATTATCGTTAGATAGCTTTTGGCTATACAAAGATTTGTCCAATTCATATTTACCATTATAAGTGAAGTTACCTTTATCAATAGTAGCATTGTATCCACTCTCTATAGTTATATCACCGTTTTTATAAAACCTTATAGCTCCAGTTCCAGCACCAGATTTATTTCCATACTGAACTAAATAGTAATTCCCTTTATTTTCTACATCATAATAATTTTCTAATCTAGGGCCATCCTTACCATTTTTATTCATAACTTCAACAGCGATATTAGTAGCATTGTTAGCATTTACTACGCTATCAGTAGCATGTACATGTTGACTTGCTCCGACTCCTGTAAATAATAATATTCCGGCTAATACTGATGTTACTAAAACTTTGGATTTCCTCACTGAGATTTCCTCCTTGATAATTATTAAAAGCTACTTTTTTAAGTGGTATACAATACAAATTAACAAATAGAAAGGACATATTATGTCTATAAATAAGGTTTTTGTATAATGTTAGTAGGAAATAATATGAGATTAATAAACTGAAGCCCTATATTAAGAACATTATTGAAAAAATAGTAATTTTGATTTTGAAAAATCAAATACATGGAAAACATTAATGCTACTAAGCATTGACTTTTTATTTCTTACAAAGCAAAGGTTTATTGGTTCACAAATCCTATCAAAATAAAAAATTTAAGAAGTAAATTAAAAAAAGAAATTTTATTATATAATCGGTTTTAGTGGGGTGAAGCTTTTTAACAATAAATATACCAATAATTTAAGTTCTAATATAGTTGATAAATACATATTTTAATTTAATGGAATATTATATAATAAATATTAGGCGATGATAACATGCAGACTTATTCAAATAAAGATGATTTAATATTTGAAATTAGTAAGAAGGCTAAACTTTTTATTAATGAATTTAGTGATGTATCAGAATCAGATAAGGATGTATATAAAATTGGTGTCGATAGAACACCTACACAGATGAGCGCATACTAGCTTGGATGGTTAAATTTAATTCAATCGTGGGAGAATGATAATAAAAAATATACCAGTTGTAACCCTAGTCCTGACTATAAGTGGAATAATTTAGGAGGATTATATCAAGAATTCTATACAACGTACTCAAACTACACATTAGAACAACTTATTAATCAGATCAATAAGGAAGTAGATAGCATTATTAATTTAATTAAAAGTTTAGATAATGTAACATTATTTGAGAGTAGAAAAATGGAATGGGCTTCATCAACACCTTCCAAATGGCGAGTTTGGAAATGGATTCACATTAACATCGTAGCACCATTTAAGTCATTTAGAACTAAAATTAGAAAATGGAAGAAAACAGAAATATAAAGATAACTTAACTTTCGAAAGATTATAACAATTTAAAAAACTATATTATCTAAAATAAAGACGAGTCTAGGAATTAAACCCAAGACTCGTCTTTTAATTAAGAACTATAATCCGAAAATTTATAATAAATCTAATAACCATGCTCCAAATAAGATAAATAGGATGAGTGATCCTATTTATCTTATTTGGATACATGTCCTTTCGGAGTAAAAGCGTAAAGATACAAATAATACGAAGTGGAGATTAATGTAATAATAAGCAATATTGAAAAAATAATTACCATTTAGATCACAGCTTTCGAGTTATTTTTAATTTCGATAGATTGAATAAATCGAATATAAATACTTCTTCAATGTCATCCTAATTACTTTTTTTATTTATATCAATCGCTTACTTTAAATCATCGATTGCTTTTGCGATTGATTCAAAAACATGTGGAATGTCATCTTTTTCAATGCAACTGAAAGCAATACGTATATCTGAGTCATTTAACGCTATAATACCGATTGAATATTCGTTAATTAAATGCGTACGTAGTTCTTCAGGATTTACGCCATTGACTTTGACTGCCATGAAATAACCAGAATTGAAATCATAGGCTTGCCAATGATTTTTGTATTTATCGTCATAAACAACAGTTTTTGTAACTTCATATCTTTCTTGTAATGTATCTATATTTTGTTGAATTTCTTTATCAAATTCATCATGATTTTCTAAAACGTATTTAATAGCACTTTGAGAAGGCATTGGTCCACTTGAAATATTACTTCTTATTAAACCTTTAACTTTCGCTTCTAACACTTCTTTAGCAACATTATTATTTAATCCAAATGTAAGGAAACCAACACGTAGCCCCCACGCAAAGAATTCTTTAGTAGCACCATCTAAACGAATTGGTAAAATATTGCTTGATTCAATTTGATTTAGTGCAGTAAAAATAGACTGACGATAAACATCTTCATAGAATAAACCATAATATGCATCATCTACTACAGCTATCACTTTTGTTCCTTTTTCATCTAGTGAACGAACCGCTGAAACTATAGTTGTAACTTCATCATTGTTCGGTGTATAGCCGGTAGGATTGTTTGGATAATTTAAAATTAAAATAACTTTGTCTTGATTGAAATTTTCTAAAGTAGTAACTAAATCATTTGTTGTGTAATGTCCTTCTTGGTTAAAGATTGAATATGTCTCAATATTTGCAGAATGACGTGTTTCATAAATTAATTTGTAGTTACCCCAATTATGTGTTGGTACTAAAACAGTATCTCCACTCTCTACAAATAAATCAGCTATTAAAGATAATCCGTGAGTTAACGCATTAGTGACAATAGGTCTAGTAATTGTCTCTTTCGATAAATCAGGGTTTTCTTTTAGCATTTTGTCTTGCCATAAATCTCTTAAAGCTTCTAATCCTTGAGGTGGGGCGTACGGAAAGACTTCATCTGGAGATAAATGATTATAGACATCAAATAAAGTATCAGCATACATTTTCCCGTTTTTATTAGTAGCCATTCCAATTGTAGCGTTATATTTAGTTTTTTTAGCATCAGCAGATTGAGATAAAATGCCTTTTGGATAATACATTGATTGACCTAAATTTGATAGCATACTTAATATTTCTGGACAATGATCAACAAGTTGATTATTTAAATTTTGTGCTAATGGGTTCATTTATTTAACCTCACTTTATTTTAGTGTTTAATAATATATTATCTTTAAATGACTTAAAGATAAAGTGTTCTTATAATGATTACATAGAATTGAGAATTGAGTTTTTAAAAAGCGAACATTTGTTCGTATTTTATGTTAGAATAATGTCAGGTCATCATAAGATATGACACTTTTCATTTGGAGGTGTAGTGTAATGTCGTGGCTATTAGATGGTATGGTGACATTAATTTCGGGTGGTATACTCGTTATATTTCGTGTTTGGTTAGAATCTAAGTGGAAAGATAAATAGATGACCATACACAAAAACCCCTAACTTGCCGTTACAAGTTAGGGGTTGTGTAATGTAATTCGTGGATACAATTAAATTGTAACACATGGATTAATATTTTCAATTTTAAATGTATTTAGTAAGCAAATTTATAATTTTAATTTGTTATAATACATGTATTGAGGTGTTGATTATGATGAAACATTTAACTAAGATTTTCGTTAGTTTGGCAATTATCTTATTTCTTATTGGATATTATTTACAGGCTACAGGACACGAGAATCAAGGTGTTAAATTATTATTAGCAGCAATTATGTTTATCATATGTGCTTTTATTAATCGTAATAATGATAGAAAGAAAAACAGAAAATAACATTTTTAAACTCTATACTAGCGTTTGACGTTAGATATAGAGTTTTATTTTTAAAAAGAATTGTATCTATAATGTATATACAATTTGTAGCTTTAATACCAACAATTATAAGTGTTTACATTATTTCCTTTACAAACGTGTATATAGTGTGTATATTATTTATATACAGTTATTAAAGGGGGACATCAATGAAAATTATATTGAAGAACACCAGTGAGCAACCCATTTATGAACAAATCAAACAACAAATAAAAGAGAATATTTTAAAGGGTTATGTTGAAGCTGGTAGCCACTTACCTTCGATGCGTGAGCTTGCAAAGGATTTACAGGTGAGTTTAATTACAACTAAAAGAGCTTATGAAGATCTTGAGAAAGAAGGATTCGTAACAACTGTTCGAGGAAAAGGTACATTTGTTAAAGAACAAGATAGTTCCATATTAAAAGAAAAGCAATTCTTTGTAATTGAAAATCTTGCTCGATTAATGATTAAAGAAGCAAAAACAATAGATATGCCTCTCAAGGAATTAAAAGAAATACTAGCTTTAATTTATGAGGAGGAAGAAGAATGAATGTCATTGAAGTAAAAGATGTGTCGTTACAAAGTAGTGCATTTTCAATAAACAATCTTTCATTCAGTATTCCTCAAGGATTTGTAACTGGATTCATTGGGGCTAATGGGGCAGGGAAAACAACGATAATTCGTATGATAATGGATATTATAGAACCTAATCATGGTCATATATCAATATTTGGTGAACAAATAGCAAACAAACCGAAATGGATAAAAAATAAAATAGGTTTTGTTTATTCAGAAGTTTATTTTAACCAACAATGGACTGCAAAAAAACTTGAAAAAATGGTTTCACCATTTTATAACGATTGGGACTCACAAGCATTTAAAAATTATTTAGAAAAATTCAATTTACCTTTCAATGAAAAAATAAAACATTTTTCTACAGGTATGAAAATGAAATTGTCTTTAGCACTAGCTTTGAGCCACCATGCTGAATTGTTTATATTAGACGAACCAACTGCGGGGTTAGACCCTATCGTTCGTAATGAAGTGTTAGAAATTTTACAAAGTGAATTACTCGACGAACATAAGACTTTATTTATTTCAACCCATATTATTTCGGATTTAGAGAAAATTGCTGACTATCTTGTACATATAAAAGATGGAGAAATTATTATGCAAGGTTTTCGTCATCAACTTCAAGAACAATACTCAATTGTACAAGGTGATAATCAAGATTTAGACGAGGAATTAAATCGCTTGTTCCTTTATAAAGAAGTGAAGTCGACAGGTTTTGTTGGTTTTACTAAACAGGCACAAGTGTTTAAAGAATTGTTCGGAAAAAAAGTTAATATTAAACAACCTACGATTGAAGAACTTATGATTTACATCGAAAAGTCTAAAAGTAATGACAATCAACAGGATTTTCAGCAAAGTAGGTTGATAAAATGAAACAATTACTAATTAGAAATTTTAAATGTAGGAGTATAACGATTGCCATTTATATCTTATTACTTCTATTAAATCCGTTATATGCTTTCGTATTTTCTAAAACAGAACTTTATTTTTTATTCTATGCACCGATTGCAATCACATTAATGGCGGTTAGCATATTAGACTCTGGACACTTGTTTAGAATACATAGAAGATTAGGAGGTAAAAGTTCATATTTGTTTTACGAAAGTTTACCTGTCTCTAAAAAAGACATGCTTAATGCGAATTACATTACCTGTATCGTATTAACACTTTTTGGTGGTGTTATTATCGCTTTGTACAATTTTCAATCTTCTAATATTGATTTTGGGGATTTAAGATACTCAACTGCGATTGCTTTTATATTTGTAAACTTTTTAAGTATTCCAATTGCATTTAGTAGGAATACTGAAAAGAAACGCGAAGGGATATCATATGCACCTTATATCTTGATAATGATGTTAGTTTTTCCATTCGCTATTACAATGGTTTTTACACTAATTAATGCATTCGTTTTTCATCATCATATTTCTTATAATATCTTTGGCATATATTACAATTATGGTTTATTAAGCTTAAGTATTGTTTGGATGATTATAAATTATTTGATTCAATTAAGACGTATAATTCATCGTGAAAATAAAGGAGGGCCTATATGAAATTAGAAAATATTACAAAAACATATGGAGATAACAATGTTTTAGATAATATCAATTTTGATTTTGGAAATAGCAAAATTGTAGGTTTAATTGGTAAAAATGGTGTTGGTAAAACAACATTAATGAAAGTCATGAATGGCAATATTATTAATTTTAAAGGGAAAGTTCAATTAAATGATAACGAGAACGTTGGCTATCTTATTGAACATCCGAAATTATATGATAATAAAACAGGATTAAATAACTTGAAATTATTTGCTCAAGTTCTAGGCAAAGGTTTCGACAAAGAATATACAGATAAAATCATTGACGCATTTGGTATGAGACCATACATTAAGAAAAAAGTAAAAAAGTATTCAATGGGTATGAAACAAAAACTTGCGATAGCAGTTTCATTAATGAACAAACCCAAATATCTAATTCTTGATGAACCGACAAACGGTATGGATCCAGATGGCTCAATTGATGTATTAGAGACTATTCAATCATTAGTGAATGATTTAGAAATGAAAATTCTAATTTCAAGTCATAAATTGGAAGATATTGAATTGATTTGTGATAGAGCTGTCTTTCTACGTGATGGAAATTTTGTACAAGATGTCAATATGAAAGATGGTAGTGCACAAGATCATACATCGATTAAATTTGAAGTTAGTGAATTTAATACAGCACTAGACTATTTAACAGAACATTTTAACGTGCTTCAATCACATAAAGATAGTGGAGAAATAATGATTAAAGCACAAAAAGATTATAAACAATTACTCAAATCTTTAGCACAAAAAGATTTATATCCTAAGTATATTGAAACAAGAAAAAGTTCGCTTCGTGATACGTACTTTAATATTAATCAAAGAGGTGACAAATAAATGAGAAGTTTACAATTAGTTAAATATGATATATTGAGTTTTTGTAAAAGCTATTTAACATATATAGCACTAATTTTAATCTGGTTAGTTTTAGGATTAATAACGTTCTTAATGGCACGAAATAATGATCAAGTAAATTATTCATCTATTTTATCTATGGCAAATTGGATGTTCTTATTCTTTGGCTTGTTAGTAGTGATTAAGACAATTACACGTGATTATTCACAAGGTACGATTCAACTTTATATGAATAAAGTGAAAAATAGAATTGGATATATTATTGCTAAAACAATTTCAATTATTTTATTTTCATTCATTTTTGCATTCATCACATATATCACATTAATGTTAGTACAAGCATTTACTGATGGAAAAAATTTAGACGGAGATAAGTTCTTAACGAACATATGGTTCTATCTTATCTTCTTACTGTTCTTTGGTTTACTCTTATTTTTAGTTACATTAATTGTTCAAAAACCGGCAGTAATCTTTACACTAGGTATATTCTTAGTATTTATAGTTCCATTTATTCAACCTTTTATTGGTTTGATTCCTGACTGGGGAGAAAAAATTCAAAAATCATTAAAGTATATTCCGTTTAGTTACTTAACTGAGAAATCTCAAACGGATAGTATTAAATTTTCAAATTGGCAATGGTTTATTTCTTTAGCATCAATTGTTGTTTTATTCATTGCTAATATTGCTTATGCAGCTAAAAGGGATATATAATATATGCCAAGAAATTGATATCCAAAAAAGAGGGTAGTAAAACAAAATTTGTTTTATTACCCTCTTACTTTATATACTTTTATAGCATTAACTTACTGATTATAGAGTCATAAACTTGATTCCATAACTCAGTATCTGATTTATATTTAGAAGCGATTTCATGATGTACTTCTTTTTCTTTATCCTCATAATTGTGTGCATCTTTAGGTGGTAGTTTTTCAGCTCTAAGTTGAGTAACAAATTCTTGAGCTTCACGAGCTCTAGGGCCCCAAACATTTACCTGTTCAAATTGATCATTCATAAAGATAAAGATTGGAATCGAGCGTGCTGTACCATTTGTTAAATATTGATCAATGAGATTTGTGTCTTCATCTCTATGGAATACGCGTACTTCTAGCTGTAGTGATTCACTTATACGCTTTAATATAGGTAAGTTCATCATAGCGTCGCCACACCAATCTTCACTTATAACCAAGACTTTAGAATAAGAACTATCTTTAAGTTGATTGATTCTATCGTCAGATGAAGGTAGTGTGAATGCATTGTAAATTGTTAATACATTATCTTTATTCAAAGTCATGCTATCGATATATTCATCAAGTGGCTGACTATTATTAAAATATGTTTCTAAATTAGCCATAAATAAAACCTCCCCGTTAAATTTATATCATTATAACAATTTTTACTAAGAAAGAATAATTATAAAACTTAAAATATATTAGTTTTATCACAATAATAAGAACGTTAAAGCAACGTTACAAATCTATAAGAAATGATTGTAGTGGTTTAGATGTTTCTCAGTAAGTGGTTATGATATATTTAAGTTAATAAGAATAGAAGTGGTGGTACGTTTGCGCATTCAAAATCGATGGATAATCTTTAGTATTTTTACAATAATAGCTATTATAGTGGTTACGTGTCTTACAATCTATAAAAATGAAAAAACTATTGATCTTACTGAAGTGAAGATAAATGATATTCAATTGAATGGACCATTTAATGAAAATGATTATGAGATAAATCATCACATAAAGTTGGATAGATACAAATTCTATAACGATAAAAACCATAAAGATTTAACTGTAAAAGTAAAAAATAAACACCAAACAGTAAAAGGGATCGTATTGATTAATGATCATGATGTAACAACCAACTTCGGTGTTAAAATTGGAGATAGAGTGGATCATGCAATCAATTATTTAGGTGATAATTATCGTAAAGATAAAGTAGGTAAAGGATATGATGCGTTAATTTATGTTGATAAAGAGCACCATATGAAGCTGTCCATTTTATATAAAGATAATGTGGTTAAACGAATTGAATTTTTTAGTCGTTAAAAAGTGATACTTTTACAATGCACATCAAAATAAGCTACTTTTCGATAAGATAGAGATAATTCAATTAAGAAAGTAAGTGAGATAATGGATAAGATTACCTTTTTAAATGAACTTGAATTAGAACTTGATGAATTACCAAGAGAAGAAAAAGATAAACTCATGGATGATTATGAAAATCATTTCTATGAACAAGAATCGAAAGGGAAATCAGAAAAAGATATTATATCGGATTTAAAAGAACCACATGATATAGGTAATGAAGTTAAAGCCAAAGAAGCAATATCCAATGCTAAAGTAACTCCTAACCTACGGAATATTATTAGGGCTATAATGGCTTCATTAAGTCTTGGCGTGCTTTCTTTTTTCTTCATCATCATCCCTATTGTAATATTTATAGCGTTATTGTTTGTTGTGTTTATATTCTCTGTTTTTTTAATTTCTCTTCCATTAATAATAATATCAATGAGTATCATTAAAGGGATTGTTGATTCGTTTAGTAATTTCTTATTTAGCATTTCATATGCCGGATTAGGTATCGTCTTATTTGTAGTTACCATGAAAATTACACAAAATTTATATCGACTTGTATTAAAATATTTAACTTGGTATATCCAAACGGTTAAAGGAAGAATTAAACAATGAAGAAAGCAATGATAACAGGCATAGTAATATTTGTAGGATTTTTCTTAGCAGCAACTTTAGTCTGGTTTGTGCATGATAAAGATGAATTTAAAAAGCTAAAATATGATAGAGCATACAGTAATGTGAAAATGAAAAATTTAGATATTTACAGCTATAATTCAGAAGTCACAATTAAGCAAGGAGAACATTGTGGTGTTAAATATTATGGTGATAATGATGTTAAGGTATATCGCAAAAAAGATACATTAAACATAAAAGAGCATAAATCTGACAAGAGGGGTTATAGCGTTAATATTAATCCTTTTAATCAAAGTAAATCAAAAATTGAAGTTACACTTCCAAATAAAAGTATTAATAATTTAGATGTATATTCAGGATTTGGAAATGTGAATCTTAATGGCATTAACGTTAAGAAAGGTTCGATTTATCAAGACAACAAATATTTAAAAATTCAAAATTCAAAATTTGATAATCTTTCCTACAAGAGCGATGCTGGTGGAGTAAAAATTAAAAACAGTGATATCATTAATAGTGAATTTAAGACAGGGGTAGGTAACGTCGAAGTAAATAATTCAAAGATAAAAAAATCGTTATTTGTAAGTGAACTTGGTTATCTTAATTTCACAAACATGAATAGTGAAACAGATGTAAAAGGATCAAGTAAGCATGATTATATTCATTTGGACTATAAAGATGAACCTAAAAATACTTTATTAAAATTACACCCAGGTACAGGAGAGGCAAAAGTTGAAAATAAATCTTTTAATAAAGGTAAGGTAGGAAATAGTAATAATGTAATTGAATTTTATACGGTAAAAGAAGATATCACAATAAAGTAAAATGATTGCCTACACAATAAGAGGCAATCACTTATATAAGACGACGAACGATTTTAAAGTTCGTCGTTTTTTTAATGATTTGCGAATGTTAAATCAGTATCAATTAGACCACTAAATTGTTGGATAGTTAACTCATTTCCATCTAACCAGGATTGAAAATTTATTGATGTGGGTGTTTGATTTTCACCTAGTGTCATCCAAGCGGTTAAGTTTTGCGGTTCATACATTGAAGTGTGTATCGTACCTGACCAACTTTTAAATAATTTGCTATATATTTCGAATTTTGGATTATTAAATAATTTAAAAGCTGTATGTTTATCTAAGCTTTGAGAGGTTTGTGAGACAGTACGTTCTAAACGTTCACGTGATTCTTTTGTGTAATTACGATTTTCATGCGTTAAGATTTCGAAATGATTTGTACATACTTTATCATATCTGACATCAAATGAACGTGGTGTAACCTCAACGATTGCGTGATTAAGCTTTTTATCCATTAAAATATAACTGAATGAGCTTCTATGAGGAAGTTCTTTCAAGAATCTAACGGCTTCATCAACGTCTTTGCAATATTCTAAAACAAGACGACCAATCATATAACATACAAAGCCATTAGCGGGGTGTTTACGATGCATAAAGTTATAGCCCATCGTCAAGCCAGCTTCATTCATACCATCCATACGACCTGTCACTCTAGACGTAGGCCCAATTTGCGCTAGCCCACCGTCATTAGGTTGGAATAATAAATATCTCCCATCGTATGTGGCAGGATGATAATCATAATTGCGCACCATAAAATCCTTACCTTGAAATACAGTACATCCACTCTCTTGTAAATCTGTGAAACGGTAATGTGCAAAATTTAATATCATTTGTTTTGTAGGTAAGTTCAGTACTTCTTGCATACCCATTAACTCTTCCCATATTTCTGGAGCGTATGTTTGAAATACTTGATACGTTTCGTTAACATCTATATCAAATCGGGGCATACGTTTTTTCCATTCACGTTCACGATTTTGCAATAAGGGTGTTTGTTTTAGCCATAGCGCTGTTTTGACCCCTAAATCATAATGTGATCCTTTAAACGTCATAATATCTGATTTCACTTGTTGCATGAGAAGGCCTCCTGAAAATTCTAAATATTGTAAAATAGCACTAATTGAAAACGAATATAATTATTATTATACTGAACATGATAGCAAGAAAAATTTAAAAAACAAGGAGGGGTACTATGTTTAAGGACGCATATTTAAATGTATATAACAAAGTAAAAGCTTGGTGGTTGTATTAAACTAATTTACAATTGAAAGTTTATGAAGTTTTTGAATTTTGAAATTTATTTTATAGTTATTATTATAAGACGTAAAAAGGTATCTATTTAACCATAACAGTAAGTATGATAATATATAGTATTGTAAACATACTTATATCTATTTAGAGGTGAAACATACATGTGGGATTTAATTAAAGGTTTATTCAAATTCTTATTAAGCTTAGTAGTTATTACATCAGTAGTAGTTGGTGTAGGTGTTGTAGCATTTGCTTACATCTTCAAGAAAGACTTTGAAGATATCGAAAGAAAAACTAAAGAAATCGTTTCAGATATCGAAAGTAATAACGCGTAATAATATTAATTTAACCAGTGACTTCAGTTTTGGAGTTACTGGTTTTTTATTTCAATAAATTCAAACAATGATTAAGAATAATTGTCATAGACACCAATCTTTTAATAAAATAAAGGTAATTAGAAAATAGGAGGTATTCTGATGACGACGAAGGGTTATATCGGTTCATACACAAAAAAAGAAGGTAAAGGTATTTACTTATTCGAATTAAATGAAGACAGTGGACAAATTAGTTCTGTTAATACTGGTTATGAGATTGAAGCATCTACTTATCTTGCTCAAACAGATGATTATTTATACGCAATCACTAAAGAAGGCGCACACTGCGGGGTAGCTGCTTTTAAAAAAGAAGCTTCTGGTTCGTTAACATTAATTAATAAATGCTTAGAATCTGAAGAGGGTACAGGTTGCTATATATCGGTATCATCAGACCAAAATTTTTTATTTGAAGCAGTATACGGCGCTGGTATCGCTAGAATATATCAATTGAATAAAGATACAGGTGAGATTATTAAGTTAATTCAAGAATTAAATCACGACTATCCACTTGGAAGTCATGAGCGTCAAGAGCATTCACATGTCCACTATATAAATGAAACACCCGATTGCAAATATGTTGTAGCTACTGATTTAGGTACAGACAGTGTTGTAACTTATGAATTCAGTAATGAAGGTCTTAAAGAATACAAAGTTTCTAAATTTAAAGATCAAGATGGTCCAAGACATATTGCATTTCACAATAATGGTGAATATGCCTATATTGTTCATGAATTATCTAATTATGTTAGCGTAGCTAAATATAAAGATGGTCAATTTGAAGAACTAGAACGTCATTTAACTGTTCCTGAAGATTTTAATGATGATACTAAATTAGCGGCTGTTCGCTTATCGAATGATCAACAAACTTTATATATTAGTAACCGTGGTCATGACAGTATTGCGGTATTCACGATTACAGAGAATGGCGCGGGACTAAACCCTGTAGAAATCGTTAAAAGTGGGGACCAATTCCCAAGAGATTTTAATATTACTGAATCAGATGACTATCTAGTTTGTGCCCATCAAGAGGGTAATTATGAAATTACAGTTTTTAAAAGAGACACAAATACAGGTAAATTAACGCCAACAGATAATCAGCAAATTGCACCTGAAGGTGTACATGTTAGTTTTATTTAAGTAAAAATACAAAGCCACGGCAGTGTAAAATGTCGTGGCTTTTTACAAATTTTTACAAATTTTTAAAAAATGTTCTAATATATTTAAATTTACCTTTATAGGGCGGATACATAACACTTGAATCTAATCGGGTAGACTTAAAGATGTATGACTTGCTATGGCTAAAGGTTTGGAAAGTATATTTACCATGATATTGTCCCATGCCAGACATTCCGACACCACCAAATGGTAAATTAGGATTAGCAAGATGCATTAAAGTATCATTAATTGCACCGCCACCGAAAGATAATTCGTTTAATACACGGTGTGTAGTATTCTCATCTTCACTAAATAAATATAAACTTAACGGTTTAGCTTTACTCTGAATAATATCTACTGCCTCATTAAAATCATCATAAGTAATAATAGGTAAGATAGGTCCAAAGATTTCTTCTTGCATGATTTTAGAACTTGACGTAATACCATCTAAAATAGTTGGTTCTATATAGCGTGTTGTAGCATTTGCATTACCACCGAAAATAACATGGTTTTGATGCACATTAAGTAATTCATTTAAGCGATTAAAGTGTTTATCATTGACTATGCGACCAAAATCTGGACTTTCATCTATGTTAGTACCGTAAAATTCTTGAATACTTTGTTTAAGTGCTTCAATCAATTCGTTTTTAACCTTCTTGTTAACTAATATATAATCTGGAGCCACACATGTTTGTCCTGCATTAGTAAATTTACCGAAACTAATACGATCACTAGCAACTTTAATATTAGCGGTATCATCTACAATAACTGGAGATTTTCCGCCTAATTCAAGGGTAACAGGAACTAAATTTTTGCTTGCTGCTTCATACACGATTTGACCAACCTTGTCACTACCTGTAAAGAATATGTAATCAAATGGCAGCTTAATTAATGTTTGTGTTTCTTCTATACCCCCCTCGATAACATCTATATAATCCGTAGTAAATACGTCTTCAATAATTTGACGAATGACCGTGGCAACGTGAGGTGTTAATTCAGATGGTTTTATAATAGCAGTATTTCCAGCTGCAATAGCTCCAATTAGAGGTTCAAATAGTAACTGTACGGGATAATTAAACGGACCAATGATTAATACTGTGCCATATGGTTCTTGTTTGATATAACTTTTTGCAGGAAACATAAATAGAGGTGTATCAACTTGTTTTGTTTTAGACCAATTTTTAAGTTCTTTTCTTGCAGTTTTAATACTTTTTAGTGTGATACCAATTTCTGTGGCATATGCTTCAACAGGACTTTTTCCTAAATCAGTCTTTAGAGCATCTAGTAAATCATTTTCATGATTTTTAATACTTTTACTTAGAAGTTTTAATTGATGTTTTCGAAATTTTAAATCTTTCGTTTTATGTGTTTTGAAAAAAGCTTTACTTTCTTCAAATTGTTGCTTAATGCTTGGCAATGTGTGATACCTCCTAAATAGTAAAATCTATATTAAAGAATTAAATTAAAATAAATGATGTAATTCATCATATCTATACCCTAAATATTTTTCAATAAAAAACAGTTGAATGAAAAGATTCATTCAACTGCGTATATAAAGGCGATAACTAAATTGCCAATATGTTTTATTTAGTTAAAGCTTCAGTAATTTGAGGTACCACTTGTTTTTTACGTGACACAACGCCTGATAAGAATGCCATGCCATCATCTAATTGAACTTTAAATGCCTCGCCGACTTTATCTTTTTCTGCACCTACTACTAAGATTTTAGAATCACTATTAATAATGTCAGTAACTACTAATACAAATAAATCATACTTTTCATTAGCACTTGTTTCTAACATTGCTTTTTCAAGATCATCTTTACGGTTTAATACTTCAGCAATGTCGACAGTATTTACTTGGGCAATGCGTGTAACATAGTCGCCCATATTAAATGATTTAGCATCCATGTCTAATAATTCCTCTGCAGATTTATCAGTAGTTGATGCACCAGCTTTTAACATTTCTAAGCCATACTCATCTAAATCAACATTTGCTAAATCTTTTAAAGCTTTAGCTGCATTTACATCTTCATCAGTACAAGTAGGAGATTTGAATAATAAGCTATCAGAAATAATTGCTGAAATCATCAAACCTGCGATATGCGGTTTAATTTCAAAGCCACGTTCTTTGTACATTTTGTAAAGAATAGTAGCAGTACAACCAACTGGTTCTGCGCGGTACCAAAGCGGTGAAGCAGTTTCGAAATTAGCGATTCTATGATGATCCACAACGTGTTTAATCTCTGCGTCAGAAATTGTTTCTGCACTTTGTTGGAACTCATTGTGATCGACTAAGATTACTTCTTGACCATCTAAATTATCACTTAATAATTCTGGTGCTTTAACTTCAAAATAATCTAAAGCAAATTTAGTTTCAGGATTAATATCTCCTAAACGATATGGCGTTGCTTCAGAGTTACCAGTTAATTGTTCAAAATCAGCCATGATGATAGCTGAAGCTATTGCATCTGTGTCTGGATTTTGATGTCCAAAAATATAAGTTTTTGCCATTGTTATTATCCACCCTTATCATTTAATTTTTCATCTTATTTTATCATGTTTTATTTAGCTACATCTACCTCTGCGCCTAATGAGTTTACAAAATGTCCTAATGCCCATTTATGACCACTCTCATTGAATGAAGCAACACCATCTTTAGGAATTGTAATGTTATACCCTAAGTTATAGGCTGAAACAGCAGTGTGTAGAATACAAATATCAGTACAAACACCTACTATTTCAATATCCTTTATATTTCTCTCTTTCAATAGACTATCTAGAGGTGTACCATAGAATGAATCATAACGGCGCTTATTTAAGTAATGAATATTACTGTTTCCACTAAAGTTATTATAAAAGGCTTTAATCTTACCATATAATTCACGTCCTGCTGTGCCCTCAATATTATGAGGGGGGAATAATTGTGTCTCAGGATGGAACATATCGTTCTCATAATGTAAATCCATCATAAAGAAAATGTCATGGCCTTCAGACTGATATGTCTCTAAACGCTTCAGTATAAAAGATTCAATATCTTGCCCAGGTTTACCACATGTTAATCGACCATCATCTGCAATGAAGTCATAAGAATAATCTACTACTATTAGTGCTTTTCTAGTCATAATCAATCTTCCTCTCTATTAAATGTTTGAGGTATTTAAAAATTGTATAATTATATAGAAACGATTAAATTATTACCTCATTAATCATTATATATATTATAGCTAATCTCATTCTAAAATGGTATATAACAATATAATAGGTTTGAAAGTTTAGATAGGGGATACGTTATGTTAATAAATGCTCAAGATTATGGATTAAAAGGATGTAATAAACGCAAAGACACTAAAGCAATACAACGAGCACTGAATAAAGCAAGATATGGTGAACACACTGTACTTATACCTAGCGGTACATATTATATTTCGAAAGCACTCATCATTTATGACTCAACAACTTTATTACTAGAAGATGATACGACATTAATAAGATGTGGTAAAGATGCACTTTTAAAAAATGGCCATCGTTTCGGTTTTTATAAAGGGTATCAAGGTAATAGTCATATTTATATCAAAGGTGGTACGTTTGATATGAATGGCTCTAAATATCCATACAATAATACTGCGATGTCAATTGGACATGCAGAAGATATTCAATTAATAGGTGTAACAGTATTAAACGTAGTTGGCGGACACGCTCTAGACGCTTGTGGTATTAATGGTTTGTATATCAAGAATTGTAATTTTAAAGGTTTTAATGATTTTGATGGGGATCGTTCATTTTCTGAAGCAATTCAATTAGATATTCAAGTACCTGGTGCGTTTCCTAAATTTGGGACGACAGACGGAACCATCACTAAAAATGTAGTCATTGAGAATTGTTATTTTGGGAATTCAGATGACCATCAAATGCGTCCATGGAATAGAGCAATTGGCTCACATGCAAGCAGGTATAACAAGTTCTACGAAAATGTGCATATAAAAGATAATTGTTTTGAGGGAACTCAAGACTATGCATTAACACCTCTAAAAGCTAAAAATATGATTATTTCACGCAATAAATTCAAAAATTGTAAAGGTGGTATTCGATTTTTAGGGGTAAAAGATGGAAAAAATGCTGCTGACCCTGTTACTGGCAAAGTTATGGAATCTCAAGCTGGTGAGAATTTCAGTGTGATTGGTAATCACTTTATTGGAGAAATGAAAAAAGATGCCATTCACATTAGAAGCTATAATAATATAAAACATCAGCAAGTGTTTATCGCCGGTAATACTTTTGATAAAGCATCACAAACCATACATTTAGAAGATATAGAAGATTTAACCCTAAACCAGGGTGAAGACGTTACTATTAAAAAAATTAATGTAGACTGAGTAGAGATAATGTTTTCGAACACAACCCAACAATAAATAGCCAGTAAATACGTTTTGAAGACGCATTTACTGGCTATTTAATTTCGATACATCAGTGTTAAATAAGGGCAAGACAACAATTTTTTATAATTTCGTCATAATGCCTTACGATACTTATCTAATGGCGATTAAATGCACCTATAATTTTAACTTCAAACTCTAAAGTCTGTAATATTGTGATAACCTTATTGAGTTTTTCATTTTTCCCAATATCGGTTTGAACAAAAAATCTGTACATACCTAACTGCGTCTTAAGAGGTCTAGACTCAATCCATGACAAGTTAATGTCAAATAATGCAAATGTGTTAAGTATACTAGCTAATAATCCAGCTTTATCATGTTTAGGTGTTATCAGTAATAGCGTACTAGAAGCAGATTCATTGTAGTGCTCGTTACTTTTTACTACCAAAAAACGAGTGACATTATGTGGATAGTCTTGTATATGTGTGTCTATCGGTTCGAAACCATATGACTCTCCGCTTCCTAATGGTGCAATAGCAGCGATATGTGTGTCAATTTTCTCTAAACTTTGAATAGTACTATCAACATAATCATATAAGAAATGATGTCGATGGATATATTGACTCGTTTGACTTATTGCAGGTGCAATGGAATAAACCTTTTCAATATCATCCAGTGAAGTACCTTTATTAGCGTATAAACCAAAATTAATATCTAAATGGATTTCGCCATGAGCGTATATATCTTCTTGTGCAAGTGCATCAGCTACAATATTAATAGTACCTTCAATTGAGTTCTCAATAGGTACGATACCAACAGCATCACTATGACTATTAACGGCTTTAATTACTTCATAGAGATTTGATTTAGGTGAATATGTAACTTCTTCCTCAGATAAATAAGTTTTTGCAGCTAAATAAGAAAATGTTCCCTTAGGGCCTAAATAATATAAACGCATCTTTGTTCGTCACCTCGTATTATCGAACACTAGTGAAATGGACATTTCATTGACTGTTTCATTTTATAATGAAAATTAGGATCCTTGATTTCATTATTATAGCCATGATGATAATTTGAGGTTAGGGTCGGTGAAAGTGGTGGGGCTAACCACGACCATTTACCCGTGACATCACGGTTATTTGCTAATTCCTTTTCTTCAAATAATTGAAATTGTTTTGATGCAGTTAGGTGATCAACAATAGAAACACCTTGAGATTTAAATGAATGGTATACCGCATAATTAAGTTCAACGAGTGTTCGATCTTTATTAAAAGAATTATTTTTTAGTGTACCAAATTCAAACGCTTCTGCAATACTTTCTAATAAATTATAGCGGTAAGAGTCAGTGAAATTGCGTACTGCTATTTCGGTTACCATATACCATCCATTAAACGGGGCAGTTGGATAAGTAATGCCACCAATTTTCAAATCCATATTAGAAATGATTGGAACACCATACCATTTTAAATTTAAATCTTTTAATTTTGGATAATGTTCATGTTCTATTTCAACTTCTTTTATTAATTCATGGGGTAATTCATACCATTTTATAGAATCATTAGGTAATTGATAAATGAGTGGTAGTACATCGAAATCAGTACCTTTGCCTTTCCAACCTAAATGCTCCGCTAATTGTGTGATTTCACGTTCAGATGGATCACCGGCATGTTCATAACCAGCATATCTAATAAATTGATTATTATAGATACGAGGTGCTTGATTAGGTGAAAAAATCGTTATATAAGGCTTGATCTTACCATTATTCGTCGCATGTTTAAGATGATGATTGATTGTATCTATAAAATCACGCTCATTATCAACATTCCTAGCATCTTCTACATATAAAGAATCCCAAAATAAGCGTCCAATACAGCGATTAGAATTACGCCAAGCAAGTTTAGCACCATACGTCAATTCTTCCGAAGTATGCGTATATGTACCAGTATGTTCAATTTCTTTTCCTATCTCTTTTATTCTTTTATCAAAAATAGATGGATTGTAATTAAGTTCACGATACATCGTTTCGATAAAACTTCTTGCTTCTTCCAATAACATATAACCACCTCGGTTCATATTATAATCTAGACATTGAATTAACTCATTCAATTACATAGATTGTCACGAATTTGTCTTATTGGTACTTATTTAAATTTTAATTGTATCAATGGTATGTGAATACGCACTTCTACTGAATTATGATAAAATGTACTAAAACATCGTTAGGAGAGATTGTGGTGTATCGTTACGAAGATGACAGTTTAATGTTACATAATGACTTATACCAAATTAACATGGCAGAGAGCTATTGGAATGATGGTATTCATGAACGAAATGCAGTATTTGATTTGTATTTTAGAAGTATGCCATTTGAGAGTGGATATGCAGTTTTTAATGGTTTAAAAAGAGTAATTCAATTTATTGAACATTTTCATTTTAGTGATTCTGATATTGAATATTTACAGTCAATAGGTTATAAAAATGATTTTTTAAACTACTTAAAAAATTTAAAGTTCACTGGTAATATTCGCTCAATGCAAGAAGGTGAATTGTGTTTTGGAAATGAACCCTTACTTAGAGTGGAGGCACCATTAATTCAAGCGCAACTTATAGAAACCGTATTACTTAATATAATCAACTTCCATACATTAATTTCGACTAAAGCAAGTAGAATTCGTCAAGTAGCACCTGATGATACATTAATGGAATTTGGAACTCGCCGTGCTCAAGAGTTAGATGCTGCGCTCTGGGGTGCTAGAGCTGCTTATATCGGTGGTTTTGATTCTACTAGTAATGTGCGTTCTGGTAAATTATTTGGTATACCTGTTTCTGGTACGCATGCACACGCTTTAGTTCAAACATATGGTGATGAATATAAAGCTTTTAAAATTTATGCAGAACGCCATAAAAATTGTGTGTTCTTAGTTGATACGTTCCACACGCTTAAATCAGGTGTTCCTACAGCGATTAAAGTAGCGAAAGAACTAGGGGATAAAATCAATTTCATTGGTATCCGTTTAGATTCTGGAGATATTGCTTATTTATCTAAAGAAGCACGCAGAATGCTAGATGAAGCGGGATTCAAAGATGCTAAAATCATTGCATCTAATGACTTAGATGAACAAACGATAATGAGTTTGAAATCTCAAGGAGCTAAAGTTGACTCATGGGGTGTAGGTACAAAATTAATTACTGGTTATGATCAACCAGCACTTGGTGCAGTATATAAACTAGTAGCAGTTGAAGATGATAACGGTCGATATGTTGATAGAATTAAACTGTCCAACAATGCAGAAAAAGTGACAACACCTGGTAAGAAGAAAGTGTATCGCATCATCAATACTAAAACAGGTAAAGCAGAAGGTGACTATATTACTCTAGAACATGAGAATCCAAATAATGAAAAACCTTTAAAAATGTTCCATCCAGTTCACACGTATAAAATGAAACATATCAAACACTTTGAAGCGATTGATTTGCATCATTCAATCTTTGAAAATGGGAAACTTGTATACCAATTGCCGAGTGAAAAAGAGGCACAAGAATACTCTAAAAATGCATTATCTAAATTATGGGATGAAAATAAACGTTATTTAAATCCTCAAGAATACCCTGTGGATTTAAGTACAGCTTGTTGGGATAACAAACATAAGCGTATTTTCGAAGTTGCAGAACACGTAAAAGAGATGGAGGAAGACAATGACTAATATACAAGATATTGTAGTCAATGAAATGAAAGTGAAGAAACATATTGATAGTGAACAAGAGTCACGTGAAATTATTCAATTTATTAAAAGCTATGTGCAATCACATTCATTTATTAAATCTTTAGTGTTAGGTATTTCTGGTGGTCAAGATTCTACTTTGACTGGTAAATTAGCGCAGCTAGCAGTTGGGGAATTACGTAATGAAGGGCGAGATTGTCAATTTATCGCTGTGAAATTACCATATGGTGTGCAGAAAGATGCAGAAGAAGTTGAAGACGCATTAAACTTTATTCATCCTGATGAAATCATTACTGTCAATATTAAACCTGCTGTTGATCAAAGTGTTAAATCTTTAAACGAGGCTGGTATTGAATTAACGGATTTTCAACGTGGTAACGAAAAAGCACGTGAACGTATGAAGGTTCAATTTTCAATCGCATCAAATCGTAGTGGTATTGTTATTGGTACGGATCATTCTGCAGAGAATATTACAGGATTTTATACTAAGTACGGTGATGGTGCTGCTGATATTGCACCTATCTTTGGTCTAAATAAAAGACAAGGAAGACAGCTACTTAAATATTTAAATGCACCAAAGCATTTATACGAAAAAGTTCCCACAGCAGATTTAGAGGATGATAAACCACAATTACCTGATGAAGAAGCTTTGGGTGTTACTTATGATCAAATTGATGACTATTTAGAAGGAAAACACATATCTAGTGAAGCCCGTGATACGATTGAAAATCACTATGTCAAAAATGCACATAAACGTGAATTAGCTTATACGCGTTACACTTGGCCTAAAAATTAAAAAAGATTTTCTAGTGACAAAATAAAAATTCACTGATAAAATTATCTCGATTTTAGATATCCATGTAAGAAAAGGGGATTAGTATGTCAGTGATAACTTCAAATCCATGGTCAATGGTATTAGCGATATTCGTCATCAACGTTTTTTATGTTACATTTTTAACAATGCGTACAATATTAACGTTAAAAGGTTATCGTTATATGGCGGCTGCAGTAAGTTTCCTTGAAGTGTTAGTATATGTAGTTGGTCTTGGCATGGTAATGTCTAGTTTAGACCAAATTCAAAATATCTTTGCTTATGCGTTTGGTTTTTCGATTGGGATTTTAGTAGGTATGAAAATTGAAGAAAGACTCGCATTAGGGTATACAGTCGTAAATGTAACCTCATCAGAGTATGAAATTGATTTACCAAATGAGTTAAGAAATTTAGGTTATGGTGTTACACACTATGCAGCATATGGTCGCGATGGTAGTCGAATGGTAATGCAGATTTTAACGCCAAGACGTTATGAACGTAAATTAATGGAGACAGTACGAAATTTAGATGAGAAAGCGTTTATTATAGCATATGAGCCAAGAGCAATTCACGGCGGTTTCTGGACTAAAGGCGTTCGAACTCGAAAAGTAAAAGCATACGAAGTAGAAGAAATAGAAAGTGTTGTGGAGCATGATGATGAAGTTCAAAGTAAATGAAAATGAAACAATCTCAGAATGTTTATCACGTATGCGTGAAGAAGGCTATATACCAGTTAAACGAATTGAAAAACCTATATACACTGAAGATGAAAAAGGTAATGTAGTAGTATTAAGACAGGATATTCAATTTGTTGGTAAAAAGCTTTGATTTAATAATGTGAATTACAACTTAAATTAATTTTATTAAGAGTGAAAAGAAGCTAAAGTACAACTTCTTTTTACTCTTTTTATTATCGGATTATTGTTAGATAAGTGAATTATTTAGATAAAATCCATTATACTAAGTTTGTAAAAAAAGATTTATACATTTGATTAATTATCTGTTAAAATAAAAATGAAGTTTTAAAAACGAACCTTTCCTGATAATTTACGTTTAATGTACAGTTTTGAATTATAAATTTATACATAGAATAGGAGTTTAGAAATGATTGATCGTTATTCAAGAGAAGAAATGGCAAATATTTGGACTGATCAAAATAGATATGAAGCTTGGTTAGAGGTTGAAATCTTGGCCTGTGAAGCTTGGAGTGAATTAGGCCACATTCCTAAAGAAGATGTAAAAAAAATTAGAAAGAATGCTAAAGTAGATGTGAAACGTGCGCAAGAAATAGAACAAGAAACAAGACACGATGTTGTGGCATTTACTAGACAAGTATCGGAAACGTTAGGTGACGAACGTAAATGGGTTCACTATGGCTTAACTTCTACAGATGTTGTTGATACGGCGCTAAGTTATGTTATAAAACAGGCCAACGAAATTATTGAGAAAGATATTGAACGTTTCATAAAAGTTTTAGAAGAGAAAGCTAAAAATTATAAATACACATTGATGATGGGGCGTACACATGGTGTACATGCTGAACCGACTACATTTGGTGTTAAAATGGCATTATGGTATACAGAAATGAAACGTAATCTAAAGCGTTTCAAAGAGGTACGTAAAGAAATAGAAGTTGGTAAAATGAGTGGTGCAGTTGGTACATTTGCTAACATTCCTCCTGAAATAGAACAATATGTATGTGACCATTTAGGTATTGATACAGCACCCGTTTCTACTCAAACATTACAACGTGACCGTCATGCATACTATATCGCTACACTAGCCCTGGTAGCTACATCTCTTGAAAAATTTGCGGTAGAGATACGTAATTTACAAAAAACAGAAACACGTGAAGTTGAAGAAGCGTTTGCAAAAGGTCAAAAAGGGTCATCAGCTATGCCTCATAAAAGAAATCCTATTGGTTCAGAAAATATAACAGGTATTTCAAGAGTGATTCGAGGTTACATTACAACGGCTTATGAAAATGTGCCTTTATGGCACGAACGTGATATTTCTCACTCTTCAGCTGAACGTATCATGTTACCAGATGTTACAATTGCTTTAGATTATGCTTTAAATAGATTCACTAATATTGTTGATAGACTAACTGTTTTTGAAGACAACATGAGAAATAATATCGATAAAACATTTGGACTAATCTTCTCACAACGTGTATTACTAGCGTTAATTAATAAAGGCATGGTTCGTGAAGAAGCATATGATAGAGTGCAGCCTAAAGCAATGGAATCTTGGGAAACTAAAACACCATTCCGTCAATTAATAGAAAAGGATGAGTCTATCACTAATGTGCTTTCTAAAGAAGAATTAGATGAATGTTTCAACCCTGAACATCATTTAAATCAAGTTGATACAATCTTTAAACGTGCAGGTTTAGAGTAATAAGTTAACGGTTTTCAATAAAAATGCTACACTTTAACTATTTAATGCGTTAAAATGAGATTATATTGAAAACGGATTATAGGGGTTGTTTGAGATGCAAATAGAGAAATTACGAGGACAAGCGTTAGATGAACTTTTTGATGCAATTCTTACACTTGAAAATAGAGAAGAATGTTATCAATTCTTTGATGATTTATGCACTGTCAATGAATTACAATCA
Source organism: Staphylococcus sp. HMSC14D10 (assembly GCF_001808125.1). Classification (NCBI taxonomy): domain Bacteria; kingdom Bacillati; phylum Bacillota; class Bacilli; order Caryophanales; family Staphylococcaceae; genus Staphylococcus; species Staphylococcus sp. HMSC14D10. The sequence goes on from NZ_KV792253.1 coordinate 31,901, forward strand.
TTATCTCAAAGATTACAAGTTGCTAAGATGATTAAACAAGGGTATACTTACGCAACAATCGAAAAAGAATCTGGTGCTTCTACAGCAACAATATCTAGAGTAAAACGATCATTACAATGGGGTAATGACGCATATACAATGATATTAGAACGATTAAATATAGAAACAAAAAAATAATAATACGTTTAACATATATTTATAAATTGAAATGCTCCCTTCAAAATTGACAATAATTTGGATATTTTGATGGGAGCATTCTGTTTTATATTGAATTTATACAGGCTAATAGTAAGTAAACAACTTTTAATTTACTTAATTTTTAACAAATAAACTTATAAGATATTAGGTCTTTCGTTCTTTAAAAGACAGTATAGATTCTAATGATTCTGTTTAGAATTGGTACACCAAAAATGATATAATTTAGTGTATGTTAAAAAAAGGAGTTAAAGGAATATGTATGACATTAAAGCGTGGCAACATGTGTTTAAATTAGATCCCGCCAAAGAAATAAGTGATAATGATTTAGATTCACTATGTATGTCAGATACTGATGCTATCATGATTGGTGGCACAGATAATGTTACCGAAGATAATGTCATTCATTTGATGAGTAGAGTAAGAAGATATCCATTACCATTAGTCCTTGAAATATCTAATATTGAGAGTATTATTCCTGGTTTCGATTTTTATTTTGTACCAACAGTTCTAAATAGTAAGGATACGACATATCATAATGGAATGATGCATAAAGCTCTAAAGCAATTCGGATTCATGGTTAATTTTGATGAAGTCGTATTAGAAGGGTATTTAGTTTTAAATCCTGATAGTAAAGTAGCACAATTAACGCAATCAAATACTAATATAGATATTGAAGATGTAGAGGCATATGCGCAAATGGTTAATGAGATGTACAAACTACCGTTGATGTACATAGAATATAGTGGTCAGTATGGCGATATTGAAAAAGTGGAAGCCGCATCCAGATTATTAACGAATACACAATTGTTTTATGGCGGTGGCATTACATCTATAGAACAAGCCAGAGAGATGGCACAATATGCTGACACTATTATAGTAGGTAATATTATTTATGACGATATTAAAAAGGCTATTAAAACAGTAAAAATAAAAAAGGAGTCTAATAAATGAATTCATTAGTTAATAATATGAATAAAGAGCAAAGTGAAGCGGTAAGAACTACAGAAGGTCCATTACTAATTATGGCCGGCGCTGGTTCAGGTAAAACGAGAGTATTAACACATCGTATCGCCTATTTATTAGATGAAAAAGACGTTTCTCCTTACAATATATTAGCAATTACTTTTACAAATAAAGCAGCTAAAGAAATGAAAGAACGTGTTGAACAATTAGTAGGGGAAGAAGCACAAGTGATTTGGATGTCTACATTCCACTCTATGTGCGTAAGAATATTAAGACGTGATGCAGATAGAATAGGCATTGAACGTAATTTTACTATTATTGATCCTACTGACCAAAAATCCGTCATAAAAGACGTTCTAAAAAATGAAAATATTGACAGTAAACGCTTTGAACCAAGAATGTTTATTGGGGCGATTAGTAACTTAAAAAATGAACTTAAAACACCAGAAGATGCAATTAATGAGGCTAATGACTTCCATTCGCAAATGGTAGCTACTGTTTATAGTGGATACCAACGTCAATTGACTCGAAATGAAGCACTTGATTTTGACGATTTAATTATGAAAACAATTCAGTTGTTCGAACGCATTCCAGATGCACTTGAATATTATCAAAACAAATTCCAATATATTCACGTAGACGAATATCAAGATACAAATAAAGCACAATATACATTAGTAAAGTTGTTAGCTAGTAAATTTAAAAATCTTTGTGTAGTTGGTGACTCAGATCAGTCAATTTATGGTTGGAGGGGTGCAGACATTCAAAATATCCTATCTTTTGAAGAAGATTACCCTGATGCTAAAACGATATTTTTAGAACAAAATTATCGTTCTACAAAGACCATCCTGACTGCTGCAAATGAAGTCATTAAACATAACTCAGAAAGAAAGCCTAAAGGCCTGTGGACTGCAAATACAGATGGCGAAAAAATTAAATATTATGAAGCAATGACTGAGCGTGATGAAGCTGAGTATGTGGTTAGAGAAATAATGAAACACCGTAAAGCTGGAAAAGATTATAGTGATATGGCAATACTTTATAGAACCAATGCACAATCACGTGTTTTAGAAGAAACATTTATGAAATCTAATCTTCCTTATACGATGGTTGGAGGCCAAAAATTCTATGACAGAAAAGAAATTAAAGACTTATTAAGTTATTTGAGAGTGGTAGCTAATAGTAATGATGAAATTAGTTTACAACGCATAATCAATGTTCCAAAACGAGGTATAGGACCTTCATCAGTTGAGAAAATTCAACGCTATGCGAATGATAACAATATAAGTATGTTTGACGCATTGGCAGAAGTAGATTTTATTGGTCTTTCAAAAAAAGTAACTCAAGAGTGCATTAAATTTTATGAACTAATTCAAAACTTAATTAAAGAACAGGAATTTTTAGAGGTAAGTGAAATTGTTGTTGAAATATTAGATAAATCTGGGTATAGAGATATGCTTGAACGCGAACAAACACTGGAATCACGTAGTAGACTTGAAAATATAGATGAATTTATGTCAGTACCTAAAGATTATGAAGAGAATACACCATTAGAAGAACAATCCTTGATTAACTTTTTAACGGATTTATCACTAGTAGCAGACATCGATGAAGCTCAAATTGAGAGTGGCGTAACCCTTATGACAATGCACTCGGCGAAAGGTTTAGAATTTCCAATTGTATTCCTTATGGGAATGGAAGAATCGCTATTTCCACATATTCGTGCAATTAAGAGTGATGATGACCACGAAATGGAAGAAGAACGTCGGATTTGTTATGTAGCAATAACAAGAGCTGAAGAAGTTCTATATATTACGCACGCGACGTCTAGAATGTTATATGGACGCTCACAATCTAATATGCCTTCAAGATTTTTACGTGAAATCCCGGAAGAGCTATTAGAGACACCATCTAAGCAACAGCGTCAAACGATTACCCCAAAAACATCATCCAAACAACCTAAGCGTGGATTTAGTAAACGTACAACGTCTTCTAAAAAACAAGTCTCTGCTTCTGATTGGAAAATAGGAGATAAAGTTACGCACAAATCATGGGGTGAAGGCATGGTAAGTAACGTTAATGAGAAAAATGGCTCAGTTGAATTAGATATTATATTTAAATCAGAAGGACCAAAGCGCCTATTAGCTCAATTTGCCCCAATCGAGAAAAAGGAGGATTAATTTATGGACAATATCCAAAGTCGTGTGAATGAATTACATGATTTATTAAATCAATATGGTTATGAATATTATGTGCAAGATAATCCTTCAGTGCCAGATAGTGAATACGATAAATTATTAAGAGAATTAATAGATATAGAAGAGGCACATCCTGAATTTAAGTCACCTGATTCTCCTACTGTACGTGTAGGAGGAGAGGTGCAATCATCTTTCGAAAAAGTCAATCATGATACACCAATGTTAAGTTTAGGTAATGCTTTCAATGAACAAGAATTACGTCGTTTTGATCAACGTATTCGTGAACAAGTCGGTAGTGTTGAATATATGTGTGAATTGAAAATTGATGGATTAGCTGTGTCCCTTAAATATCTAGAAGGTCGCTTCGTTCAAGGTTTAACTCGAGGGGATGGTACTACAGGTGAAGATATCACTGAAAATTTACGCACCATTCATGCTATTCCATTAAAGATTAATGAACCATTAAGTTTTGAAGTTCGTGGCGAAGCTTACATGCCTCGTAGTTCTTTTATAAGACTAAATGAAGAAAAAGAAAAGAATGAAGAACAACCATTCGCTAATCCACGAAACGCAGCAGCGGGATCGTTAAGGCAACTTGATCCCAAATTGGCAGCTAAACGTAAATTAAGTGTATTCTTATATAGTGTTAATGATTTCACAGATTTTGATGCAACTACTCAGAGTGGTGCGTTGGATGAATTAGATCGTTTAGGATTTAAGACAAATCATGAACGTATGCGCGTGGGTGATATTGAAGGTGTATTAGAATATATTGAGAAATGGACAAAACAACGTGAACAATTATCCTATGATATTGATGGCATCGTTATAAAAGTGAATGACATTGAACAACAAGATGAAATGGGATACACTCAGAAATCTCCAAGATGGGCGATTGCATATAAGTTTCCTGCCGAAGAAGTGGTAACAACATTACAAGATATTGAGTTAAGTATTGGTAGAACAGGTGTTGTAACACCAACTGCGATTCTTGATCCTGTAAGAGTTGCTGGGACAACTGTATCTAGAGCATCTTTACATAATGAAGATTTAATACATGAGAGAGATATCAGAATTGGGGATAGTGTAGTAGTTAAAAAAGCTGGCGATATAATTCCAGAAGTAGTGAAAAGTATTACGAAACGCCGACCTGAAGGTACATTACCGTATTCAATGCCAACACATTGTCCGAGTTGTGACCATGAGTTGGTAAGAATTGAAGGGGAGGTTGCATTACGTTGTATAAATCCAAAGTGTCAGGCTCAACTTGTAGAGGGGTTGATTCACTTTGTATCACGTCAAGCCATGAATATTGATGGCTTAGGAACTAAAATTATACAACAACTCTATCATCACAATGTGATTAATGATGTGGCCGACATCTTCTACCTAACTGAAGACGATTTATTACCTTTAGAGCGTATGGGTTCCAAAAAAGTTGAAAATCTACTAAAAGCGATTGAAGATGCTAAAGCCAATTCTCTAGAGCATCTATTATTTGGTTTAGGAATACGTCATCTAGGAGTTAAAGCAAGTCAAGTTCTAGCTGAAAAATACGAAACAATGGATAGACTACTTCAAGTAACCGAAGAAGAACTTATTAGTATTCATGATATTGGAGATAAGTTAGCTCAATCTGTAGTGACATATCTAGAAAATGAAGATATTAAAGCATTAATTGAAAAATTAAAATATAAAAATGTCAATATGGTTTATAATGGAATTAAAACTTCTGATATAGAAGGGCACCCTGATTTTAAAGGTAAAACAATTGTTTTAACAGGTAAATTACAACAACTGACACGAAAAGAAGCATCTGCCTGGTTAGAATTACAAGGCGCAAAAGTTACAAGTAGTGTAACTAAAAAAACAGATTTAGTAATTGCTGGTGAAGATGCAGGTTCTAAATTAACTAAGGCAGAAAAGTTTGGTACTGAAATTTGGACAGAAGAGCAATTCGTGGCTAAACAAAATGAAATATCAAGTTAGAGGAGAACGGCAATGAAGCGAACCCTATTCTTAATTATAACGTCGATTGTGTTGTTAACGGCATGTGGCAATAACAATGATAATAAAAATAACCAATCTGTGAATAAACAAGAAACTAAAACTGACTCAAATAGTGTGAAAACAATAGCAACAGATAAAAACGTACAAGGTGATAATTACCGCACGATTTTGCCATTTAAAGAAAGTAAGGCCCGTGGTGTATTACAAGATAACATGGCAAATAGTTACAATGGTGACGATTTCGAAAGTGGTTTATTGACACTAAGCAAAGATGTATTTCCAACTGATGATTACCTTTATCAAGACGGACAATATCTAGATAAAGATACTCTTAATAGTTATTTAAATCCCAAATACACTAAAAAAGAAATAGATAAAATGAGTGAAAAAGAGAAAGAATCCAATAAAGCGAGTGAGAATTTAGGATTAAATCCATCACACAAAGGTGAGGATGATCCAGAAAAAATCGCAGAACAATCTCCAGCTTATTTATCTAATATTCTTGAACAAGATTTTTACGATAGTGGGGATACAAAAGGAAAAAATATTAAAGGTATGACAATTGGTTTAGCCATGAATAGTGTTTATTATTATCAGAAAGAGAAAGATGGAGAGACTTATAGCAAAGAACTTGATGATAAGGAAATTAAAAAACAAGGCAAACAAATGGCTTCAGAAATCTTAACAAGATTGAGAGCCAATGATGCTTTAAAAGATATTCCTATTCATTTTGCGATTTATAAACAATCCGATCAAAATTCAATTACACCAGGAGAATTTATTGCTAATACTACAGTTGATGATGATCAAACTAAAATTAATAAATGGAAAAAAATTGATCAAGTGTCAGCATTATTGCCATCTTCAACAGCAAAAAAATACAATGAAAATTTGAATAATAATTTTAAACAATTCAACGACAACCTACAATCTTACTTTACTAACTTCACTCAAGCAGTAGGTAAAGTTAAATTTGACGGTAAAAAACCAACACAATTAACTATAGATTTACCTATTGATTATTATAGTCAAGCTGAAACGATTGGTATTACTCAATATGTTACAGAACAAGCTAGAAAATATTTTGACAACATCGATAGCTATGAAATTCGAATTAAAGACGGAAATACACCAAGAGCCTTAATTAGTAAATCTAAAGAAGATAAAGAGCCTCAAGTTCATATTTATAATAATTAACATAAAAACTACGGATAACGCCTACAAATTGGGTTATCCGTAGTTTTTGTTTAATATTATTATTTTTCACGAATAATAGATTTAACTTTTTCAATATCTCTTTCAACAAAGTCACCTGGATGTTGAGTCAATAAACTCACTACATATGTAAAGATGACACTAACGATGAATCCTGGAATAATTTCATACATTCCGAAAATTTCATTTATACTCGCTAAAGGTTTTATCCAAGCAATCCATATAATTACAACAAGGGCACCTGCTACCATACCGCTGATAGCACCAGCTCGTGTTAGCTTTTTCCAATAAAGTGAGAATAATACTAAGGGACTGAAAGAAGCTCCAAAGCCGGCCCATGCGTTGCCAACTAAGTTAAGAATTGTATCATTTGGAGACCAAGCAATTGCAATTGCTACAATTGCCACAACTAATACCGACAATCTACCAACTAACACGAATTCTTTTTGATGTGTTTTCGCACGCTCTTCACCACGTATTAATTTATAAAAGTCTTCAGTTAATGAACTTGATGTTACTAATAGTTGTGATGAGATTGTGCTCATGATAGCTGCAAGAATGGCAGCCAATAAGAACCCGCCTACTAAAGGATGAAATAGAATTTGACTCATAATGATGAATAGTGTCTCAGGATCATCCATCTTAATATGATTATCTGGAATGAATGCGATACCAGTTAATCCTACGCCTACAGCACCAAGTAAACCTACAGTCATCCAACTTATACCTAAACGGCGAGCTTTAGGTAGCATTTTATGTGACTTAATAGACATAAATCTAACGATGATATGAGGTTGTCCAAAATAACCTAGACCCCATGCAAATAATGAAACCATACCTAGAAAGGTTGTGCCTCTAAATAAATCCATATTTGTTGGCTTCATTTCAGCAACTCGAGAAAACGTATCCCAACCATTAAGTTGTAACATTGCAACAATAGGGACCATAACCATTGCAATTAACATGATTATACCTTGGAAGAAATCAGTTATAGATACAGCTAAATATCCTCCGAAGAAAGTATAAGCGATAACGATAACTGCAACTAAAATTAATCCAAAATGATAATTTAGTCCAAACGCGCTTTCAAATAGTTTACCACCTGATACAAACCCAGAGTGCGTATATAGAGTAAAGAATATAACTATTATTAAACCAGAAATAATTTTAATAATATTTTCTTTATCGTTAAGTCGATTTTTAAAGAAATCTGGAAGGGTGATTGCATCACCTGCCACTTCAGTATAAACTCTCAACCTTGGTGCAACGACTAGATAGTTAACATATGCACCTAATGTGAGACCAATTGTTATCCATATTGCTGATAAACCAGTACTATAGACTGAACCTGGTAGCCCCATTATCATCCAGCCACTCATATCTGATGCACCTGCAGATAAAGCTGTGATATATGGGCCGATACTACGTCCACCAAGCATATAATCACTTAAATTACCTGTAGCTTGTTTGTAGCCATAATATCCAATGATAAGTAAAATAATAAAATAAATCGCAATCATTATGTATGTTTGCCAATTGGTATTAACTTGACTAGGCAAGCTTGCTCCTAAAATAAGCATAAAGAAATACCCCCTTTTTTTATATGATGTGAAGATTTAGATGACTTATAAACATTGGTAAATTTCAATTGCATGAGTATGTAACTTTTTTAAATAATTTAGTTACATGTAATATTATACAATGTAGTGAATGGTTTAGAGAAGTGTAAATTTTAATTTTTAAAAAATAAACACTTTTAAAGCAAGATAGTAAGCGTTTTCAAAATGTAAAAATGTTTATTGATTTTATTATACGTAACATGCATATTAAAGATTATAAATATTTTTGATATAAAATTTAGGTCATTATTATCGTTAAATTAATAATTGAGTTACATTATTTATAAAGCATTTATTAATTACTTACCTATGAATTAATCATCAATAATGTCATGAAGTTATGTTGTCTCAATAAATATTTAGATTTTTAAGTGAAAATTTGATACAATTTTATGATGAATGAGTAATAAGGAGGCTTTTAATAAATGACTAAAGTTACACGTGAAGAGGTTGAACATATAGCACATTTAGCAAGACTTCAAATTTCTGAAGAAGAAACTGAAGAAATGGCTAATACACTTGAAAGTATCTTAGATTTTGCTAAACAAAATGACACAGCAGATACAGAAGGTATTGAACCAACTTATCATGTATTAGATTTACAAAATGTGTTACGTGATGATGAAACAATCGAGGGCATTCCTCAAGAACTTGCATTAAAAAATGCTAAAGAGACAGAAAATGGTCAATTTAAAGTACCAGCTATCATGAATGAGGAGGAAGCTTAAGATGAGTATTCGTTATGAATCAGTTGAAAAATTATCAGAAATGATTAAAAACAATGAGATTAAGCCTTCAGAAGTTGTCAAAGACATCTATGATGCAATTGAAGAAACGGATCCTACTATTAAATCATTTTTAGCACTAGATAAAGATAATGCTATTAAAAAAGCAAAAGAATTAGATGAATTACAAGCAAAAGGCCAAATGGAAGGTAAATTGTTTGGTATTCCTATGGGAATTAAGGACAACATCATTACTAAAGATGTGGAAACAACATGTGCTAGTAAGATGTTAGAAGGTTTTGTTCCAATCTATGAATCTACTGTAATGAACAAACTACATGATGAAAATGCGATTCTAATCGGTAAACTAAACATGGATGAATTTGCTATGGGTGGTTCTACTGAAACATCATATTTCAAACAAACTGTTAACCCATTCGATCATACAGCTGTTCCAGGTGGTTCGTCAGGTGGTTCAGCAGCAGCAGTTGCTGCAGGTTTAGTACCATTCAGTCTAGGTTCAGATACTGGTGGTTCAATTCGACAACCAGCAGCATATTGTGGTGTAGTGGGTATGAAACCAACTTATGGGCGTGTATCACGTTTCGGTTTAGTTGCTTTTGCATCTTCATTAGACCAAATTGGTCCAATTACAAGAAATGTTAAAGATAACGCTATCGTACTAGAGACAATTTCAGGCGTTGATAGAAATGATTCTACAAGTGCACCAGTTGAAGATGTTGACTTTACTTCAGAAATTGGTAAAGACATTAAAGGCTTAAAAGTTGCTTTACCAAAAGAATATTTAGGTGAAGGTATCAATGATGATGTTAAAGAAGCTGTTAAGAATGCAGTTGAAACACTTAAATCTCTAGGTGCAGAAGTTGATGAAGTATCACTTCCAAATACTAAATATGGTATACCATCATATTATGTTATCGCGTCATCAGAAGCATCAGCGAACTTAGCTCGCTTTGATGGTATACGTTATGGCTACCATTCAAAAGAAGCGCAATCATTAGAAGAATTATATAAAATGTCTAGATCAGAAGGATTTGGTGCTGAAGTTAAGCGTCGTATCTTCCTAGGTACATTTGCATTAAGTTCTGGTTATTATGATGCTTACTATAAAAAATCACAAAAAGTTAGAACATTAATCAAGAATGACTTTGATAAAGTTTTTGAAAACTATGATGTTGTTGTAGGTCCAACTGCACCAACTACTGCGTTTAACTTAGGTGATGAAATCGATGATCCTTTAACTATGTATGCTAATGACTTATTAACTACACCTGTTAACTTAGCTGGTTTACCAGGTATTTCTGTTCCTTGTGGGCAATCAAACGGTAGACCAATTGGCTTACAATTTATCGGTAAACCTTTTGATGAAAAGACGTTATATCGTGTGGCATATCAATATGAAACACAATTCAATTTACATGACGCATATGAAAAATTATAAGGAGTGGAAATAATGCATTTTGAAACAGTTATCGGACTTGAAGTTCACGTTGAGCTAAAAACAGACTCAAAAATGTTCTCTCCATCACCAGCACATTTTGGAGCTGAACCTAACTCAAATACAAATGTTATTGATTTAGCATATCCTGGTGTATTACCGGTTGTTAATAGACGTGCTGTAGACTGGGCTATGCGTGCATCAATGGCTTTAAATATGGATATCGCTACAAATTCTAAATTTGACCGTAAAAACTATTTCTATCCAGATAATCCTAAAGCTTATCAAATTTCTCAATTTGATCAACCAATTGGTGAAAATGGTTATATTGATATTGAAGTAGATGGTGAAACAAAACGTATTGGAATCACACGTCTTCACATGGAAGAAGATGCTGGTAAATCAACACATAAAGATGGATACTCTTTAGTAGACTTAAACCGTCAAGGTACACCATTAATTGAAATTGTATCTGAACCAGATATTAGATCTCCTAAAGAAGCTTATGCTTACTTAGAAAAATTACGTTCAATTATTCAATATACAGGTGTATCAGACTGTAAAATGGAAGAAGGCTCATTACGTTGTGATGCCAATATTTCATTACGTCCTTATGGACAAGAAGAATTTGGTACAAAAACTGAATTGAAAAACCTAAATTCATTTAACTATGTTAGAAAAGGTTTAGAGTACGAAGAAAAACGCCAAGAAGAAGAATTATTAAACGGTGGTACTATTGGACAAGAGACACGCCGTTTTGATGAATCAACTGGTAAAACAATTCTTATGCGTGTTAAAGAAGGCTCAGATGACTACCGTTACTTCCCTGAACCTGATATTGTACCTTTATACGTAGATGAAGAATGGAAAGAGCGTGTACGTCAAACAATCCCTGAATTACCAGATGAGCGTAAAGCTAAATATGTAAATGATTTAGGTTTACCTGAATACGATGCGCACGTATTAACACTTACTAAAGAGATGTCTGATTTCTTTGAAGGTGCTATTGAAAAAGGTGCAGACGTTAAGTTAACTTCAAACTGGTTAATGGGTGGCGTTAATGAATATTTAAATAAAAACCAAGTTGAGTTACAAGATACTAAATTAACACCAGAAAACCTTGCTGGTATGATTAAACTTATTGAAGATGGTACGATGAGTAGTAAAATCGCTAAAAAAGTTTTCCCAGAATTAGCTGAAAATGGTGGCGATGCTAAACAAATTATGGAAGATAAAGGTTTAGTTCAAATTTCTGATGAAGCTACTTTAACTAAATTCGTCACTGAAGCTTTAGATAATAACCCTCAATCTGTTGAAGATTATAAAAATGGTAAAGGGAAAGCAATGGGCTTCTTAGTTGGTCAAATTATGAAAGCATCTAAAGGCCAAGCTAATCCTCAAAAAGTAAACCAAATATTAAAACAAGAATTAAATAAACGTTAATTAAAGATTTAAACATAATGAATTAAAGCATCATTTAAGGTTTGTTTCCTATCATGGTTAGGGAACAAGCCTTTTAATTTTGGTGTGTGGTGTTTTTAGTTCAATTATTTTTAATGTTATAACTGCTATGATTATTTAATTGTAAATAGTGTAATAAATGTATTTTAAAGATTATTGATTTAAATACTTCCAACTCTCTTATAAATCATTTAATATAAGAATATGTATAAAAAGATGAGGGATAATTTATGAGAAAACGTGCAAGAATCATTTATAATCCAACTTCTGGAAAGGAACTTTTTAAAAGAACTTTACCAGATGTTTTAATTAAATTAGAACGTGCCGGGTATGAGACAAGTGCTTATGCAACTGAGCGTGAAGGCGATGCAACGCTTGAAGCTGAACGTGCACTTAAAAGAGATTATGATATTATTATAGCAGCTGGTGGAGATGGCACACTTAATGAAGTTGTTAATGGCATAGCTGAACAGCCCAATCGCCCTAAATTAGGTATCATCCCTATGGGGACAGTGAATGATTTCGGTAGAGCCTTGCACTTACCAAGTGATATTATGGGTGCTGTTGATGTTATTATTGATGATCACACGACTAAAGTGGATATAGGAAAAATGAATAATCGTTATTTCATCAATTTAGCAGCTGGTGGTCAATTAACTCAAGTTTCTTATGAGACGCCAAGTCGATTAAAGTCAATTGTAGGCCCCTTTGCGTATTATATTAAAGGATTTGAAATGTTACCTCAGATGAAAGCTGTAGATTTGCGTATAGAATATGATAATCAAGTTTTTCAAGGTGAGGCATTATTATTCTTATTAGGACTGACAAACTCAATGGCAGGATTTGAGAAATTAGTTCCAGATGCTAAGTTAGACGACGGGCATTTTACATTAATTATTGTAGAAAAGGCTAACCTTGCTGAACTAGGGCACATCATGACCTTAGCATCTCGCGGAGAACACATTAAGCATCCAAAGGTTATTTATGAGAAAGCTAAATCAATTAATATCTCATCCTTTACTGAAATGCAATTGAATGTAGATGGTGAATATGGTGGTAAATTACCAGCTAATTTCTTGAATTTAAAAAGACATATCGAAGTATGTACGCCAAAAGATATATATAATGAGGAATTAACTGAAGATCAACAAGTCGAAGATGGTATTATTGAAGAGAAGCCATCGAATGAAGAAATTATTAAAAACAATGAAATATCAGAGTAAATTATACAGTTGAAGAGGTTGAGCAATAGTTTTGATGTCTTAGGTATGAAAAACAAAACCAAGATTAAACTACTCTAACCTCTTTTTATGTGGGGTGAAATAATGGAAACCATAATTAAAAATGAAATAAAACAAGGTAACATTGTTGATTTAACACATGAAGGGCATGGCGTCATTAAAATCGACCGTTATCCGATATTTGTGCCAAATGCGTTAATTGGTGAAGTGATTAAATATAAAATTATAAAAGTAAAGAAAAATTTTGCTATTGGTAAACTACTTCAAGTTATTAAACCAAGTGAACAACGCGTGGAACCGCCATGTAAATACTATTGGAAGTGTGGTGGTTGTCAATTGCAACACATGACATATGATGCCCAATTAGCTATGAAGCAGTCACAAGTTACCAACTTATTCCATAGAAAAGCACAATTTAGTAATACAATCATTAACAAAACTATCGGTATGAATCATCCTTGGCATTACAGAAATAAATCACAGTTGCCAATTGGTAAAGATAGAGATGGAAAAGCAATTATAGGATATTATCGACAAAGAAGTCACGATATTATCGATATGGATAGTTGCTTAATTCAAGATGATATACACCAAGATATTATGAATCACGTCAAACAATGGATTATTGATTACGATATTAGTGTTTATAATGAGTGTACAAAAAAAGGACTTTTAAGACATTTAGTTATTCGCACAGGCTATTATTCTGATGATAAGATGGTCGTTTTTGTAACAAATGGTAAAAATTTCCAGCAAGCTTCAATTTTAGTTGAAAAATTAAAAGAAACTTTTCCTAACATAGCTAGCATTAAACAAAATATTAATAATAGTCATTCCAATGTAATTATGGGGCAACAGTCTGTAACGTTATACGGCAAAGATAAGATTGCTGATCAACTTAGTGATACTACATTTAAGATAAGTGACCAATCATTCTATCAAATAAATTCTTCTCAAACTGAAAAATTATATCAAAAAGCAATAGAGTATGCGCAATTGACAGGTGAAGAAACAGTTCTTGATACATATTGCGGTATTGGTACGATAGGTTTATATATGGCGTCAGTAGCGAAACATGTTTATGGTGTTGAGGTCGTGCCGTCAGCGATTAAAGATGCACAACAAAATGCGACTTTAAATGGATTTGAAAATACAACTTTTGTCTGTGGAAAAGCAGAAGAAGTCATTATAAAATGGAAACAACAAGGTATCAAACCAGATGTTGTTATGGTAGATCCCCCGAGAAAAGGGTGCGATGAAACTTTCTTACAAACACTGCTTAAACTAAATCCTAAGCGTATTGTCTACATTTCTTGTAATCCATCTACGCAACAAAGAGATGCTCAAATATTAGATTCACAATATGAATTGCAAGAAATTACACCAGTCGATATGTTTCCTCAAACAACACATGTAGAGACAGTTGCATTATTTGAAAGAAAATCTTAAACGTAAAATTTTAATACAAATATTAAGAAATGGTTACAGAGCATTAAATCTTATAAAAAAGATTTTTTTCTTAACATCGACTGTGTATACTATGGTTGAAAATTAACAGAGATTGGAGGTCATTATTGTGCAGAAAATTGATTTTTCTCCAAATAGAATCAACTTACCTAAATTTATGGTAACTCAATTAGTAGTGATTTTATTTATGATAGTGTTTACTTATAAATGGGCATTCATGTTTACAACCATTCATGAACAAACATTTTTAGCTAACTTATTATATGGTATTTTAGGTTTTATAGTTATTTTAGGACTTCATGAACTGATTCATAGAATTTCATTTTTTATCTGTTCAAAAGGAGAACAGCCTCATTTTAAATATAAAAAAGGTTTTTTATTAGTACATATTTCTAAAAAATATTTTAATAAATGGCAATTTTGCACAATAATGCTAGCTCCAATGTTTATATTAACAGGAGTATTAATGTTTATATTCAGTATTTACGCATACTCCTCAATTATTATTATGTTAAGTATACATATTGGATATTGCTTAATTGATTTATATTTAGTAGGTATTACATTTACTAATAAATTTGAATATATACATCCATCAGATGAAGGTTTAATTATGTATCATCAAAGACCAATACAAGCTAATGACGAATTTGAATAAATTGTGAGTCTCAATATAATTATTTATGTGCACATTTCATGAGTTTTGTTGCTAGTCACATTATAATTATATTGAGGCTTATTTTATTTTGGTTTATTTTAAAAGAGGTGAGACGATGGCTGAAAGAAGGATTATTCATATAGATATGGATTACTTTTTTGCACAAGTAGAAATGCGAGATAACCCTAAATTAAAAGGTAAACCTGTAATTGTAGGTGGTAAGGCAAGTACTCGTGGTGTGGTTTCTACTGCTTCTTACGAGGCTAGAAAATATGGGGTTCATTCTGCAATGCCAATGTCTCAAGCCCATAAATTATGTCCTAATGGATATTATGTAAGAGCAAGATTTGACGCTTATAGAGAAGCCTCTGCCGTGATAATGTCTATATTTAAAAGTTATACAGATATTGTAGAACCTATGTCATTGGATGAAGCGTATTTAGATATTACTCACCTTGTTAGACCTGACTTGTCTGCATCTAAAATCGCAACGTTTATTCGACGCGACATATTTGAACAAACTGGATTAACTTCTTCTGCAGGTGTATCGTATAATAAATTTTTAGCAAAATTAGCAAGTGGTATGAATAAGCCTAATGGCATGAAGGTTATCGATTATAATAATGTAAACGATATTTTAATGAATCTTGATATTGGTGACTTTCCAGGTGTGGGTAAAGCATCGAAAAAAGTCATGCATAACCATGATATATATACAGGTAAAGATTTGTATGATAAAACTGAATTTGAATTAATACATTGGTTCGGAAAAAGAGGTCGTGGCTTATATCTTAAAGCTCGAGGAATTGATCATAGTGAAGTAAAAGCAACGAGAGTGCGTAAATCCGTGGGTACTGAACGAACATTTTCAACTGATGTGAATGATGATGAAGAAATTTTACAAAAAATATGGGAACTATCTGGCAAGACTGCAGAACGTCTATCTAAGTTACAAAAATCAGGTAGCACCGTAACAGTTAAATTAAAAACGTATCAATATGAAACATTTTCCAAACAAAGAAGTTTGAGAGAGGCAGTAAGTAGAGATATTGATATATATAACGTAGCTTATGATTTGTATAACGATTTGAAGGATCCTGATGTTCCAATAAGGTTAATCGGTGTAACGGTTGGCAATTTAGAACAGTCAACATATGAGAATATGACGATTTATGATTTTATAGAAAGATAAAGGTTCATGATGACATTAGCAATTAAACTAAACCAGTAATTGCGATTCATATGGGTTAACCTTTATCTTTTAAATTTTTGCCATAAATTTGTAGCATACTTTGTAAATTGTCATAGTGTTTTAATAATCTAAACGTAATCATTGCACAAGCTTTAGCATCGTTGAGTGCATCATGATGACCGTGAAAATCTAATTTATAATGTTTCATTAAATGTTTTAGTCCGTAGCGATATGCATCAATTGTACGTTTAGCAAGTTGATATGAACAGAAGTAAATCATGGAGGGTGTTTCTATATTTAACTGTTTTAAACTTTGATGAAGTACATTCATATCAAAAGCAGCATTGTGAGCAACAACAGGTAATTTACCAATAAATTGCATCATATAAGGGAATACATATTCAAAACTGGGAGCATCATTCACGTCTTCAGGTGTAATACCGTGAACCTCAATATTCGTCTGAGAGAAATAATCAAAAGGGTTAACTAAAGTATAAAAAGACTCCACAATCTCATTGTTAACTACTTTGACCATACCAACTGAACAGATACTTGTACGTTTACCATTTGCAGTTTCGAAGTCTAATGCTATAAAGGCATTTTCCATTCCTAACACTGTCCTTTCAAGTATTGATTCTTTTATTTTAGCTAAAAATATAAATTTATTTCCAGAATGTTGCATTCATAAAATAAAAAAAGAGTAGAAATGAATTCATTTCGAATTCATTATCCACTCCATTAATATTTATGAGTCTTGAGAATAACTAGCATTATACCTTTTTGTGTATGTTAGTTACTTACAATGTACTAGGCAAGCAATAAAAATAGTTTGTCTCAATCATAATTAAACCTTGAGATAAAAGTTATTCTTCATCAAATGAACGAGCTGCTAATTCTTTTTCATATAAATATAAAGTATTGCAGTCATCACCAATACGATTTAAATAATCAATATGTGTTTCAAATGTTGATTCTTCTTCAACTTGCTCATCTAAGAACCAGTTTAAGAAAGAAATCGTAGCATAGTCTTTATCTTTTTGAGCTATTTCAGATAAATTGTAAAAACGACGAGTAACATCTTGTTCCTGTGCTAATCCATCTTTAAATGTTTCAAGGATAGATTTAAATTCAGTTTTAGGCGCTGGTATTGATTTAAATTCAGCATGTTCACCACGATCATTGATATAATCATAGATTTTTTTACCGTGGAAACGTTCTTCTTTAGCTTGTTGGATATAGAAGTTTGCGAAACCTTCATATGAAGCATCATCGCAATAAGCTGCCATTGCCATATAAGCATGAGCTGCGAAATATTCATGGTTCATTTGATCATTAAGTGCTTCTAACAAGTCTTTACTTAGCATAATTAAGTCACCTCTATTTAAGATTTTATAATTGATTTTGTCTTTGTTCATTAAAAGTATAACAAATCTATTCTCATTAGTAAATAATAATTATTATAATCTAGAATGTGACTTGTTATTTTTAATTGAGAATGTTTTTTGTTATACCCTTTACGTGTTATAATTATTCAAGTGATTTATATGAGGAGGAAGCACATGAGACAATGGACTGCAACGTACTTAGCGAAATTGGCTCGTAAGGCTAGTATCGCTGCTGGGAAAAAAGGTACAGATTTACCTGGACAAGTTGCCCGCAAAGTGGATCAAAATATATTAAGAAAATTAGCTGCACAAGTAGATGACATCGTTTTTATTAGTGGGACTAATGGTAAAACGACGACATCTAATCTTGTAGGACATACATTAAAAGCAAATCGTATTGATATTATACATAATAATGAAGGTGCTAATATGGCAGCAGGTATCACATCTGCCTTTATCATGCAAAGCACTAAAAATACTAAAGTAGCGGTTATTGAAATCGATGAAGGATCTATTCCTCGAGTTTTAAAAGAAGTCACTCCATCAATGATGATATTTACTAACTTCTTCCGTGATCAAATGGATCGCTTTGGCGAAATAGATATAATGGTAAATAACATAGCTAAGTCAATTAGTAATAAAGGAATTAAATTGTTACTCAATGCAGATGATCCTTTTGTAAGTCGACTTAAAATAGCTAGTGACTCTATCGTTTATTATGGTATGAAAGCACACGCACATGAGTTTGAGCAAAGTACTATGAACGAGAGTAAGTATTGCCCAAATTGTGGCAAATTATTAGCATACGATTACATTCATTATAATCAAATCGGTCATTACCATTGTTCATGTGGATTCAAACGTGAATTACCTAAATATGAAGTTTCATCATTCACAGTATCTCCGTTCTTAGTATTAAATATAAATGAAACAACATTTAACATGAAAATTGCCGGAGACTTCAACGCTTATAATGCATTAGCTGCCTATACTGTGTTGAGAGAATTAGGGCTCAATGATGAGTCTATTCGAATTGGTTTCGAATCATATACTTCAGATAATGGTCGTATGCAATATTTTAAACTTAATCATAAAGAGGCTATGATTAATTTAGCTAAGAATCCTGCAGGTATGAATGCTAGTTTATCAGTAGGAGAACAGTTAGAAGGTAAAAAAGTATATGTCATTAGTCTAAATGATAATGCTGCTGATGGTCGTGATACTTCTTGGATTTATGATGCCGATTTCGAGAAATTAAGCGAACAAAATATTGAAACGATCATTGTTACTGGGACTCGAGCTGAAGAATTACAATTACGTCTGAAATTAGCCGAAATAAATGTTCCAATTATACTTGAAAAAGATATTTATAAAGCAACTGCAATGACAATGAATTATGAAGGTTTCACTGTAGCTATTCCTAACTACACATCTTTATCTCCAATGTTAGAACAACTTAATCGTTCATTTAAAGGAGGGCAATAAATATGAATGAATTAACCGTTTATCATTTTATGTCAGATAAATTAAATTTATATAGTGATATAGGAAATATTATTGCACTCAAACAAAGAGCAAAGAAACGTGGTATTCAATTAAATGTAGTAGAAGTTAACCAAACTGAAGGTGTGACGCTTGATAATTGTGATATCTTCTTTATTGGCGGTGGCAGCGATAGAGAACAAAGTATTGCTACTAAGGAATTAAGCAAGATAAAGACTACACTTAAAGATGCTATTGAAGATGGTATGCCAGGATTAACGATTTGTGGTGGTTATCAATTTTTAGGAACAAAATATATTACGCCTGATGGAACTGAACTTGAAGGTTTAGGTATCTTAGATTTCTATACTGAATCACGAACTGAACGATTAACTGGTGATATAGTAATCGAGAGTGATACATTTGGAACGATAGTTGGCTTCGAGAATCACGGTGGTCGAACACATCATAATTTTGGTACGTTAGGACATGTTACGGTTGGTTACGGTAATAATGATGATGATAAACAAGAAGGTATTCACTATAAAAATTTATTAGGAACATATTTACATGGACCTATCCTTCCAAAGAATCATGAACTGACTGATTATTTATTAGAAAAAGCCTGCGAACGTAAAGGTATGCCTTTTGAACCTAAACAATTAGATAACACTGAAGAAGAAGCGGCTAAAAGAGTTATTATAGAAAGATCATCAAAAAAATAACAAATATAATAAGCAATTAAAAATGACGTACCGGATCTATAGAAATTTTCCAGTACGTCACTTTTTATTTGTCATTATATCTACTATCTAATAATTTATAGATTAGAAGTATTTCATAAATGACATGACTTTTGATTTGATTCTGATCAAATTCTTCTAAGAGTTTGACAGAAGATTTAAGTGTTGATGCAGATGAGAGGTGAGGCTCAAAATGATTGCTTTTGATAATATTATTGACACTATTACTAATTTTAATAATAGCTATTTTTTCCTCAGGTGTAAAAACTAAATGTATGTGTTTAGGTAAATATATAATATTTGATAGGTGAGTAGCCAGTAATCTATCGATATAGGAACGGTTCGAAATATTTTTTAATCGTTTCCATTCATCTTCTTTGTTTTTATGATAATGTAATTCGTCTTTTTGATAGCCAGTTAAAGTTTCAGTCTTGTTTATAACACCCATCAACTTATTTAAAAGATCGTTACTATGATCAGAATCAAATTTTCCTAATAATAATTCGTTACATCTTGAAGAGAACAACTCATACATTTTATATTCGGATTGCGTTAAATTATCTTCAATTTGCTGATAATATTTAGGAGGCAGAACTATAAAATTGACCAATCCTGCTGTAACCAAACCGATTAATGCAGTTAATAATCTTGAAAAAAAGTTGAATAAATAGGCGTCGTGTATGCCAGGTATCATGGCAACCGATGTTAACACCGCAACAGTAGTACCAACTTGCAGGTTTAATTTAGTACAAACTAAGATAGTAAAAAGTGCACTAAACGTATACGTTAAAGCCGATTGGTCACCAAAAATAAAAGTAAAAAGTACAGCAAATAATGCACCAATTACCGTTGCGGGCAATCTTCTATAACCTTTTTTTAATGACGCCTTTGCAGTAGGTTCGATAGTTACAATAGCAGTTAATATAGCGAAGATTGGAGTGAGATCAAGCATCAAACAAAATAGCGATGTTAAAAAGGTCGCTAGGCCAGTTTTGATTGTTCTCGCTCCTATAATTTTCTTGTACCATTTATCCATATGATAAATCCTCTCGTTGTACGAAAATAACAATTATAATTTTATCTTTTAAACAGAAATTATTTTGCGCTTCATTTTTTGTATGTTTAGTATATCAAAATTTTTTTGGTATAATAAGATGTAATCACAATTTAAAAAGGAACGGGATATTATGATTGTAAAAACAGAAGAAGAATTACAAGCCTTAAAAGAGATAGGTTACATTTGTGCTAAGGTTAGAGATACTATGCAAGAAGCTACTAAACCTGGTATTACAACTAAAGAATTAGACAATATAGCTAAAGATTTGTTTGAAGAACATGGTGCTATTTCAGCACCTATTCATGATGAGAATTTCCCTGGGCAAACATGTATAAGTGTTAATGAAGAAGTAGCGCATGGCATTCCTGGCAAACGAATCATTCGTGAAGGAGATTTAGTTAATATAGATGTATCAGCTCTAAAAAATGGTTATTACGCTGATACAGGTATTTCTTTTGTTGTGGGTAAAGCAAGTGACCCACTTAAACAAAAAGTATGTGATGTTGCACTAATGGCATTTGAAAATGCAATGGCAAAAGTTAAACCTGGAACTAAATTAAGTAATATCGGTAAAGCAGTACATGCAACAGCACGTCAAAATGATTTAACTGTCATTAAAAATCTAACTGGGCATGGTGTAGGTCAATCACTACATGAGGCCCCTAACCATGTTATGAACTATTATGATCCTAAAGATAAAACTTTACTTAAAGAAGGGGTTGTAATTGCAGTAGAGCCATTTATTTCTTCTAAAGCAACTTTTGTAACAGAAGGTAAAAATGAATGGGCCTTCGAAACTAGAGATAAGAGTTTTGTCGCTCAAATCGAACATACGGTTATCGTTACTAAAGATGGACCATTATTAACTACAAAAATTGATTAATTTCATATTTAATTACTATTAATTAAAAATTCGATATATATAAATTAACCAGTAAATGAGATGACAACGCTCATTTACTGGTTTTTAGTTTATACTAGTTAGTTTTATAAAGTTATTTACCTAATAATTTATAGACTTGTTTCTGCTGTTGTTTGCCATCTGGGTCTAGTTTGGTTTTAATTTTTGTGAAAGTTTCAGACCAATCAGACGTACGCGTTTTGATAGGTGGCTCTTTCATTTCAATTGTTTTTTAAATGACTTGCGCAACTTCATGTGAACTTTGAGAAGCATCATGCCCATAATTTTCTTTAATACCACTAATATATGAATTGTATAAGTGCGTATATTCATCTTCTTGTATGCCACCAGTTTGAGTTAAGTGTTTCATAATGTTGGGCATAAATTCAGATTGGATGCATCCGGGTTCAATAATAGTAAATTTAATATTGAATTCAGGTTGAATATAACTTGCTAAAGATTCTGTATAACCTTCAACACCAAACTTAGCGGCACAATATATTTCGTTGAAAGGTTGTCCAACTAGGCCTCCAACTGACGAAATATTGATCACACGATTTTCTCTTTGTGATCTCATGATTGGTAATACAGCTTTGGTCATTCGAATAACACCCATTAAATTTAAATTAAGTTGCCAATTTATTTCTTCATCGGTTGCTTGTTCTGTAGTTTTATTAAAGCCGGCGCCAGCATTGTTAATCAAAATGTCTATACGACCTTCTTCTTGTATAATGAATTCAACAGCAGATTTAATACTATCTAATTTGGTTACATCCAATTCTAAAATGGTTAGGTCTACATTTCTTTTTAGTCGCTTCATTTTTTAAATCTATTTGTTTTTTTAAAATTACGCATCGTGGCATATACTTGAAATCCTTTTTCAGCAAGCATGAGCGATGTTTCAAATCCTAGTCCTGATGAAGCACCAGTAACTAGAGCAATAGTTTTAGTCATAACATAATCTCCTTTGTGAAAGTCAATAAAGTATTAACTATTCTACGAATAATGTCCAAGAAATGAATCTATTAAGACCATCGTTGTTCAACTTTGCCAAATTTCCAAATTAAAGTAGAAATGAGCCAACTGATAATAAATAAAATCACTAAAATATAACCTATATTATCAAATTGTATGTTTTCAATAAATTCCCAGATAGAACCTTTTAATTGAAGCTTATCAACTAGTATTTGTAGTAATTCAACAGTGTCAATTAATAGCGTAGCGATAACAGATATAGCAGTAATTGTAATATTGTAATAAATTTTTCGAATAGGATTGAAGAATGCCCAATTATAAGCAGAAATCATAAGTATATCGTCTAATGTATATAGCAAACTCATTCCGGAAGCAAACAATATAGATAAAGATATTATACCTACGAATGAAATTGCTTGCTGTGATGCACCTGAAGATAAAGCTAGCAATGAGATTTCACTAGCAGTATCAAATCCTAAAACAAATAGAAAGCCTGGTGGCAAGACATGCCAACTATGACTAATAAATTTAAAGTATGGTCCGACCATACGAGAAACAAAGCCACGTGTATCTAATAAATCATTTAACTTTTCATCATTAATTTTGTCTTTGCGAAACTTTAAAAATAAAGTTATTAAAGAAATTAATATCATTAGATTTAATATACCTATGATAAATAAAAATGTTCCTGAAACGAGAGTGCCAATAATTCCACCAATTTCTTGAAAGTGGGGTAATGCATTTTTAGCCCATTAATTGAAATGCCTAAAAAGACAGCCAAAAAAAAGACTACTGTAGAATGTCCAATTGAGAAGTAGGAACCTACACCTACTGGATTACGTTATTGTTGGATTAATTTACGCACTGTATTATCAATAGCATCTATATGGTCTGCATCAAAAGCGTATCGAAGTCCTAATGATGTATAAGCAAGTAATCTCATACCAAGTAGTAAATGATTAGTATTTGCTAAATAGAGGAGGCCAAACCCAGAATGTGAAGTGAAATCACAATAAGTACATAAGGAAGCCAATTAAGACGATGTGTGTTAATCATTGATGTTACTTTCGTTCAAAAATAAATATAATTAATCATACACCTGTTTAAGTTGAAAATAAAATTTGAGGTATAACTTACATGAATTTTATATAAATTCTATAGAAATAATAAACATCGTACTAAAGTATGAGAGTAAGATGGTCCTAGAGCCTATATGAGTTTGAGTCACTTTAAACTATAATTGAGCTTAATCAAGGACGAGGTGGTTCTATGAATTATATGGACTTATATTTACAACACTTTCTTAAAGTAGTTATTAAACGAAACATTAATGATTACAAAATCAGTTTAGATCAAAAATTAAAGAGTATTGAAAATTACATTGAATATTTAAAAGAAAAGAAAGCGCAAATGAATAAGTTAATTGACAGTTTAACTGCAACATTAGAAAATAAATATATTGATATTACTAATACGTATAATATTAAACATGCACAAGAAATTAATAATTATGAAATTGAAGGTCTTAAAAGACAGCTTGATCTATTTGAAGCCTATTGTGCAAAAATTGAAGCGGATATTCATCGTTGCTCTAAAGAAAAGATCACAACACAAGGCCAATGTGACATAATTGAACAAATGAGTGTAGTAGCTTAATTGAAAGGAATAGGAGGCGACACATTGACTCGAAAATATATATCGACAGAGTTATTAATCGTATTTACGGCATTAATGATTATTGCCAATTTTTATTACATCTTTTTTGAGAAAATAGGCTATCTATTTGTATTACTTTTAGGATGTATATTAGTTTATGTAGGCTACCTTTACTTTCATAAAGTAAGGGGTCTCTTAGCGTTTTGGATAGGTGCATTGCTTATTGCATTTACTTTATTGTCGAATAAATATACCATCATAATATTATTTGTCTTTCTAGTTATCGTAATCATTAGATATCTCATTTTTAAGTTTAAACCTTTAAAAGTGATTGCTTCAGAAGATGAAGTTACATCCCCTCAATTTATTAAACAAAAGTGGTTTGGAGAGCAACGCACACCAGTATATGTTTATAAATGGGAAGATGTACAAATCCAACATGGTGTTGGTGATATACACGTTGATATGACAAAAGCTGCAAATATTAAAGAGAATAATACAATAGTAGTAAGACATATTTTAGGGAAAATTCAGTTAGTGGTACCATTGAATTATAATATTAATTTACACATGGCTGCTCTATATGGAAATGCTTATTTAAATGGCCAATCGTATAAAGTTGAAAATAATCATATCCAAGTTGAAGAGAAGCCTAAAGAAGAGAATTATAATGTCAATGTTTATGTTTCGACATTCATAGGAGATGTTGAGGTGATTTATCGATGAACCACTACTTAAGAGCTATCGGTTCAATGCTTATACTAGTTTATAGCATGTTAACCGCG
This sequence comes from Staphylococcus sp. HMSC14D10, assembly GCF_001808125.1. Lineage (NCBI taxonomy): Bacteria > Bacillati > Bacillota > Bacilli > Caryophanales > Staphylococcaceae > Staphylococcus > Staphylococcus sp. HMSC14D10. The sequence goes on from NZ_KV792253.1 coordinate 57,291, forward strand.
TTCTTATTTATAGATAAAGTATTTGTTAATATTATCTATTTCCAAGGTATGTTTTATACTCAAATTTTTGGGATACCTGTTTTTCTATTTTTAAATTTAGTCATCATTTTACTTTGTATTATTGTAGGTTCAATTCTCGCATATAAAATTAATCAACAAAATCAGTGGATTAAGTCACAAATTGAACATGCCATTGAAGGAGAAACAGTAGGTATTAATGATCAAAATATTGAGCTTTATAACGAAACCATAGACCTTTATCAAACATTAGTTCCGCTAAATCAAGAGTTGCACCGTTTACGAATGAAAACGCAAAACTTAACTAATGAAAATTACAATATGAATGATGTCAAAGTTAAGAAAATCATTGAGGATGAACGACAGAGATTAGCTCGCGAGTTACACGACTCTGTAAGTCAACAACTTTTTGCAGCAAGTATGATGTTATCTGCAATAAAAGAAACAAAGTTAGAGGCACCGCTTGATCAACAAATACCAGTTTTAGAGAAAATGGTTCAGGAGTCTCAACTTGAAATGCGCGCATTATTACTTCATTTAAGACCTTTAGGTCTAAAAGATAAATCACTAGGTGAAGGTATCAAAGATTTAGTTATTGATTTGCAAAAGAAAGTGCCTATGAAAGTCATACACGATATTCAAGATTTCAAGGTCCCTAAAGGTATAGAAGATCATTTATTTAGAATTACACAAGAGGCTATATCAAATACGTTAAGACATTCAAATGGAACTAAAGTCACAGTGGAATTATTTAACCAACAAGATTATCTATTACTTCGAATTCAAGATAATGGTAAAGGATTCAATGTTGACGAGAAATTAGAGCAAAGTTATGGATTAAAAAATATGAGAGAACGCGCATTAGAAATTGGTGCGACATTCCATATTGTATCGTTACCGGATTCTGGAACGAGAATAGAAGTTAAAGCACCGTTAAATAGGGAGGATGATAATAATGACGATTAAAGTTTTGTTCGTTGATGACCATGAAATGGTTAGAATTGGGATATCAAGTTATCTATCAACACAATCTGACATTGAGATAGTTGGAGAAGGGGAATCTGGTAAAGATGCCATTGCAAAAGCTCATGAATTAAAACCTGATTTAATTCTTATGGATTTATTAATGGATGACATGGATGGCGTTGAAGCAACTACTCAAATCAAAAAAGATTTGCCACATATTAAAGTTGTAATGTTAACTAGTTTTATTGAAGATAAAGAGGTATATAGAGCATTAGATGCTGGTGTAGATAGCTATATTTTAAAAACGACTAGTGCTAGTGATATAGCCGACGCAGTACGCAAAACTTATAATGGTGAATCTGTATTTGAACCTGAAGTTTTAGTTAAGATGCGTAACAGGATGAAGAAACGTGCAGAATTATATGAAATGCTGACTGAGCGTGAAATGGAAATTTTATTATTAATTGCAAAAGGGTATTCAAATCAAGAAATAGCGAGTGCTTCTCATATTACAATTAAAACCGTTAAAACTCATGTAAGCAATATATTGAGTAAATTAGAAGTACAAGATAGAACACAAGCCGTAATTTATGCATTCCAACATAATTTGATTCAATAAAAAAGGTTGAGGCGATAAACCGTTGCCTCAACCTTTTATTAATTTAATTAGTAATTAAACACTTATTTTTTATTATCATCGTCATTATTAGTAAATTTATCTTTAATTTTCTCAGTTAATGAAGCATCTTCTTCTTGTTTATCTTTTGGATCTTTATCGACTTTATAGTCTTCATCTTTGCCAGTAGCTGTATGTTTATATTCATAAGTAGTATCTTCATTAAAGTGATTCTGGTTATTATCATCATGGTCGAGCGCTGCTTCTTCAGGAGTTTGTCCTTTAATAACATGTTTCTGATGGATGATTGCATTAATTTCAGCACCAATAATAATGATAAAACTTGTTAAATATAACCAAATTAATAAGATAATAATACCTGCGATACTGCCATAAGTCTTAGAGTAGTTTCCAAAATTTGAAATGTAGAAACCAAATGCGAAAGACCCAAGTAACCAGATAACTGATGTAAATATAGCTCCTGGTAATACTGATTTTAGTTTAGTTTTAACGTTTGGAGCTACTGAGTATAGAATTGTAAATAGAATCAAAATAATAATTAATGGTAATACAACTCTAATTAAACTAAAGATCCATTTAACTTGACTATCTAATCCAAGAGGACCGAATAAGAAATGAGCAATAACTGACCCCATAGTAGGTAATGCCATGGCAAGTAAAAATACGACGCCTAACACAATTGTGAAAATAACACTTAGTATCTTTAAAAGAATACCATTTCTATTATCTTCAACATCATAAGCTACATTGAATGAATTCATAATTGCAGTCATACCATTTGAAGCTGACCAAATTGCTAAGATTAACCCGATAGAAAGTAAACCGCCACTAGAATTTTTAGTGACATCGCTAATTACATCTTTAATAAGACTTGATGTGTCAGCAGGTGCATTACTTAATAAACCGGTGATTTGGCTTTGATCTAAGTTAAATAATGGTAACAATGTTAATAGGAAAATTAACATTGGGAACATAGCTAATACAAAATGATAAGTCATTTGTGCTGCTAAGCCTGAAGCGTCATCTTTGCCTATTCGATAAATTAAATAAGAAAGAAAATTAGAATTTTTTGTATACTTAGCTGGTTTGTTTAACCGTGAAACGAAAAAGACTTGATTCTCTTTTTTTGGTTCTTTAGATTGAAATTCTTGAGGCTCTACATATGTACGATCAACATTAATTTTATCTTGATTCTTCTCTTGCTCGTCTTTAATAGAGTTAAGATACTTCGAGTTTGATTTATTTTCTTTTGACATAACAATCTCCTTTGCTTTAACCACATACATTAATTTAAATAGTAAAATAAGCGGGACAGAAACCTGTTATATAATAAAGATTTCATTGTCCCGCCTTACTATGAGTGAAAAACAAAAATAATATTTTACTTATCACTTTCAGTTAGTTTTTATTTTAACTAAAGTTATAAAAGAGATTTAGCTAAAATAAACAATCAATTATTGACCAATGCGGTTATTCTTACGTTCAACGAAAGTATCTTTAGCATCTTTAATTGATTTTTCTAATTCTGGGTTATTGCGACGAATTTCTTCAATTGTATCTTTCCAATATAAAACTTCGTCTTTAATAGAATTGAATTTAGAAGGTTTGCGTGTACGATTACCTTCTTTAACATCTTTTACAGATTGAATTAAAGCGTTACGTGTTGATTTGTCAGCTAAAGTAGCAGCACCACCAACAATAGCGCCAATTAAAATACCAGGAATTAATTTGTTTTCCATTTTATTTCCCCCTCTTTCAAATTTGCATCTTTGACGATGAAATCAATTAGATTGTCACAAGATGATTGTACCATTTCATATACACCTTCAAAATTATTAGTGTAATAAGGATCTGGCACATCACTCTCTTCCATGTTACTAAATTCGAGCAATTTGAACAATTTTCCTTTTATATTAGGATTGATGTATTGGATATTATCAACATTGCTCTGATCCATAGCAATAATATAATCAAAATCATCACTTGATTCAAATAACTCACTAATCATACCATCAAAAGGTATATTATGGCGATTAAGAATATCTTGAGTACCTTCATGAGGAGGTTCTCCAAGGTTCCATTTACCTGTTCCTCTTGAGTAAACGTTAACGCCTGAAATGTTTCTATCTATCAAACGTTGACGCATGATTGCTTCAGCCATAGGAGAGCGACATATATTTCCTAGACATACAAATGCTACATCTACCATACTCTATTCCCCCTAATTAATCCTATATAAACCATTTTATAGTTATTTTAAAATTTTATAAAGACATAATAATACTATATCCAATAAAAGTTTGTTAAATTATCATACTTTGATAGAATATTGTATTAAAGAGGTGATAACGTGAGTCAAAATAATAATGAAACAATGATTGCAGATATTAGAAAAAAATTAAATATTGTTAATCAAGGTTTGTTAAATCCGGATAAATTTAAAAATGCCAATCAGCAAGATATAGAAGAAATTCATAATTTTGTTATGTCTAAAGATTCTTTTTCGCCAAGCGAAGTTACAGCAATTGCTGATGAGTTGGGGAACTTACGTCAAGATTAGGGAGGATGATGATATGACTTCATTAAGTTATAACGAGAAATTACAACAGTATGCAGAATTATTAGTTAAAATAGGTATGAATGTACAACCTAAACAACCTGTTTTTATTAGATCTTCAGTTGATGCCATCGATTTAACACGTTTAATTGTTGAAGAATCATATAAAGCTGGAGCTTCAGACGTAAAAGTAAATTATTCAGATTCTAAATTAAATAGACTTAAATTTGAGTATGAATCGGTAAATTACTTTGAAAATCATGCAGTTAAATCGTATGAAGTAGATGAACGAATGGATTATGCTAATCGTGGCGCTGCAAATTTAGCTTTACTTAGTGGTGATCCAAACTTGCTAAATGGTATAGACCCTGAAAAACTCAAAGCCAATCAAATGAGTTATAGTCAAGCATTCAAAGGATATATGGAAGGAAGTCAAAAGAATAAGTTTCCATGGGTTGTTGCTGCTTTTCCTTCTAAAGATTGGGCTAGACGTGTTTATCCAGATTTAGATGAAGAAATTGCATTAGAGAAGTTTATTGATGAAGTGTTTGATATCGTAAGAATTGAAGGGAACGATCCTATTGAAAATTGGAAAAAACATATAGAAAACTTAAGTGTACATGCTAAATTGATGCAAGAAAAAAATTATAAAGCGTTACATTATCAATCCGAAGGGACAGACTTAGTTGTAGGACTTCCTAAAGGACATATTTGGGAAGATGCTACGAGCTATGTTAATGGCAATCAACAAGCTTTTATAGCTAATTTACCAACTGAAGAAGTTTTTACAGCACCTGATCGTAACAACGTTAATGGATATGTAACAAACAAACTACCATTAAGTTATAATGGTACAATCATCGATGGCTTTACATTAACGTTTAAAGATGGACAAATCGTAGATTTCAAAGCGGATAAAGGCGAAGATGTGCTTAGAGATTTGATCAATACTGATGAGGGTTCTAAGCGACTAGGAGAAGTCGCTTTAGTACCTGATGATTCTCCAATTTCAAATCGTAATACTATTTTCTACAACACGTTATTTGATGAAAACGCATCATGTCATTTAGCCATTGGTTCGGCATATGGCTTTAATGTTGAAGGTGGTACTGAAATGACGGCTGAAGAAAAAATTGCTAGTGGTCTTAATGATTCAAATGTCCATGTTGACTTCATGATAGGAAGTGCAGATTTAACGATTTATGGAATTAAACAGGATGACACTAAAGAATTAGTGTTTAAAAACGGCAATTGGGCTCAATAAAAATAGAAATTAAAATAAAAGGGGTATAACGCATGTCAAATTCTCAAGGTATTCGTAAATCAATGTCTGAATCAAAAAGTTATAAAGCTAAACAAGTATTTCCTCAAGACACCAATCATCACCATACAATGTTTGGTGGTTCATTGATGGCTAACATAGATGAAATTGCAGCCATTACTGCAATGAAACATGCTAATGCCCAAGTAGTTACAGCATCAACTGATTCTGTAGATTTTTTAAGACCAATCAAAACAGGAGATATTACTTCTTATGAAGCGATGGTTAGTTATGCAGGTACAAGTTCAATGGAAGTTTGTGTTCAAATAATTATTGAAGATGTATTAAATAAAGAAAGACATTTAGCAGCCTTAAGTTTCTTAACTTTTGTTGCATTAGATGATAATGGTAAGCCAGTCCAAGTACCAGATGTCTATCCAGAATCAAAAGTTGAAAAATGGTTCTATGAAAGTGCGCCTAAGCGTGTACAACGTAGAAAAGATAGAAGAGAAGAAAGTAAAAATACTATTGAATTTTTATCAAATGCACAACATATTGAAGAATTATAAATCACGGACAAGTTAAACGTTGTAACTAGTATATTATAATTCTCATAAAACAGAACTAAGCACCACATAAAATTATTCTAAAACTCACTTTATGAGGTGCTTATTTTATAGATATATGTGAATTATTGATGCTTAACTAAAAATATTTTCTGTGTGCATTTCTATTTCTTTCTGTTTGAAATCAGTGTTTGGATAATACATGTTTTTCACTAATACATTAGGGCCTAAACAATGAAATGCCTCACAATGACAATTTAAAGATTTTGCTAAATCTGAAGTGAGCCATTTATTAAATACATCAGTCAATTTGTCTGTTTTTATATTTGAGATGGTACCATTTTCATCTCCAAAGTCTGTTACAATGACATCTCCGCTAAACACATTTACATTTAAGCGACTTCGTCCATCTGGATCATTTCGTGTTGTCACATTTTTTGCATCTCTTAAGCGTTGTAATAGTGCTTGATCATTTTCGTCATTAATACATGGATAGATAGGTAACGTACCAAACAGCATCCATACATTCTCATCTCGAATATCTAATAAATGATGAATTGCTTGTTTCATTTCTTTTAGAGAAAGAACATTTAATTGACTTGCGAAATCTGCTGGGTACATAGGATGAACTTCATGACGACTGCATTTCATATCATTAACGATTTCTTTATGAATTTTATCTAAGTAAGGTAAAGTACTCTGATTTAACATCGTTTCAGCTGAAACAAACATACCTTGACTTGATAGGGTACTCGCATTATCTAACATCTGTTCATATAATTTTAATTTTGCTTTTAAAGGTGGTTGTTTTTTCATGGCGCCAAAGCCAACATCAGTAAATTCTTGTATAGTTCCCCAATTATGTGAAATGTGCATAACATCTATGTATTCCGCGATATCTAAATAACGATCTTGAGGCAACGTTAAATTAGAATTCATTTGAACATAAATACCTCGATCTTTCGCGTATTTTAATAAGGGTTTAACGATATTTTTAATTGATTTCTTTGAGAACATTGGTTCGCCACCCGTGATTGACATTGTTCTTAATTGAGGTATTTCATCTAAACGACGATAAATAATATCCATAGGTAATGCATCAGGATCTTTTGTTTGTAATGTATAACCAACTGCACAATGGCTACATCTCATATTACATAGCGTTGTGGTTGTAAATTCTATATTACTCAACGTCAACTGTCCGTAATCTTCAATATCGTTATAAGCTTCCCAAGGATCATTTGAAATTGAAATGGGTTTTTTCTGATTTGTCATCCACATATTTATTACTCCTAAACTAAAAAAATTCCTCTATTCGTTGCAAAAGTACAGTAAACATTATTAAGATTATATCCCTTTTTGTCAAATTCTGTTAGGATAAAATTAACGTATTGTTAAATAAACTCATATAAAAAAGGAGAAACATTTATGAATGAACAACAAACAATGGAACAAATTAAAACGAGATTATCAAAATTCTTAGAAGATATTGATCATGTTAATCCTGATGAAGTAAGTGTTGAAGACATTGATGAATGGATTGGGTTACTAGATCAATTAGAAGAAAAAGTAAAACAAGTGTCTAACTAAATAATAACCGGTTAAGTTCAACTATGTTTAATATCCTTCTATTTCGTCTATATAATAAATATAATTCGAACAAGAAAGGTGATTAGTACATGACTAAAAAAGTAGCAATTATCTTATCAAATGAATTTGAAGATATTGAATTTACTAGCCCTAAAGAAGCAATTGAAGAAGCTGGTTTTGAAACAGAAATCATTGGTGATACTGCAAATGCTGAAGTAGTAGGTAAGCATGGTGAAAAAGTTACTGTAGAGGTAAGTATTGCTGATGCTAAACCAGAAGATTATGATGGACTTCTAATACCAGGTGGATTCTCACCAGACCATCTTCGCGGAGATGCAGAAGGTCGATATGGTACGTTTGCTAAATACTTCACTAAAAATGATGTTCCAGCATTTGCAATTTGTCATGGACCTCAAATTTTAATTGATACTGATGATTTAAATGGACGTACGCTAACAGCTGTACTTAATGTACGTAAAGATTTATCAAATGCTGGTGCAAACGTAGTAGATGAATCAGTTGTAGTTGATAAAAATATCGTAACTAGTCGTACACCAGATGACTTAGACGATTTTAACAGAGAAATTGTTAAACAACTTCAAGCATAAATCTTGTTGATGTAAAGCTTGAATATTATTCGATATAATCTAATACGTCAATTATACAAATTCGCAATATTTAATGAACTGAGAAGAGACTTTAATATGTCTCTTCTCAGTTCTTTTTTTATTCAAAATTTAGTTATAGTAATTTAATGACTAAACTTCAGATATTGGTCTCATAGTCATATATTCTTATACACCTTGGGACCGATTTTTCGCTTTAAGTATGGCTTATTATAAGAACTACTGTTAAACTCTCAAATATAGAGTGAGTTTAAGTAAAGGAGCTACCGCATGAAAAGAAGCCAAAGAATGAACAACTCGCCTGAGAGACATTCACAATACCGTAATGAACCACATTACAATACGTATTATCAACCTATAGGTAAACCACCTAAAAAGAAAAAGAGTAAACGCATATTTTTACGTCTGTTTATTATATTTATCATCATATTTGCATTGTTTATCGGATTAATGTATTACTTATCTTCTAGAGCAAATGTTGATGACCTTAAAACTATTGAAAATAAAAGCAGTTATGTATCTGCAGACAATATGCCTGATTATGTAAAAGGTGCATTTATTTCAATGGAAGATGAACGTTTTTATAAACACCACGGTTTTGATGTAAAAGGTACAACACGAGCATTGTTTTCAACGATAGGGGATAGAGATGTTCAAGGTGGAAGTACAATTACGCAACAAACTGTGAAAAATTATTATTATGATAATGAACGTTCTTTCACTAGAAAATTAAAAGAATTGTTTGTAGCACATAAAGTAGAACAACAATATAGTAAAAATGAAATATTGAGCTTCTATTTAAATAACATTTATTACGGTAGCGATCAATATACAATCGAAAGTGCCGCCAATTACTATTTTGGTACGACAGTAAATAAAAATAGTGATAGTATGTCTCAAATTACAGTATTACAAAGTGCGATATTAGCTAGTAAGGTCAATGCACCTAGTGTTTATGATATAAGTAATATGTCTGATAACTTTAAAAATAGAATTAAAACAAACCTTGAAAAAATGAAACAACAAGAATATATATCTGATAGCCAATATCAAGAGGCATTAAGTCAACTAAATAACTATTGAATTGTTTTGCATGCGTATATACAAAATTCGTAATTATAATTTAGTCTTCATAAAGTAGTCATAATATAAATGAACTTTATGAGGACTTTTTATATAGGTAAAACATTTTGTGTAACGCGATAAGTGATATAAAATAATGGTTGTTAGAATATTTTAAACTGAATGAGTTAATAGAGAACATATTTAGAAGTTAAGGTGGTGGGTATATGACTAAAATAACGAAAATAGAAGTACAAAAGAATAACAAAGAGCGATTTAATTTATTCTTGGATGAAGCATTTGAAATGGGAATAGATATCGATACACTTGTAAAGTTTAATTTAAAAAAAGGTCAAATTCTTGAGCCATCAGATATGGAAAATATTCAAAAGTATGAGCATTATCGTTTAGGTATTAATATGGCAATTCAATACTTATCATATAAAAAAAGAACTGAAAAAGAAGTGAGACAACACTTGCAACAAAATGAAATAAGTGACATAGCAATCCAACAAGTTATAGATTATTGTTACAAAGAATCGTATATTAACCATGAAGATTATGCTGAAAGCTTAAAGAATACCATGATAAACACTACTGACAAAGGTCCTGAAATTTATAGACAGAAATTATATCAAGTTGGAATTGAACCTAATATTATAAATACATATGTTCCGATTTACGAAGAAGAGCAATCATTTGAAGCGGTAATTGAAGTTGCCAAAAAAGTTATGAAAACTAAAAAAGGCCCTGAAATTAAAATACGTCAAAAGGTACTTCAAAGTCTGATTCAAAAAGGATATTCTATGGATGTTGCACAACAGGCAATAGCTGAATTAAATTTTGAACAAGATGAAAATATATTAGATGATTTATTGCAAAAAGATCTTGAAAAAGTATATACAAAACAAAGGCGTAAGTACGACGGACAACAATTAGTAATGAAGACGATAGAGTCACTTATGAGAAAAGGATATAAATATGATAAAATTAAATTAAAATTAGAAGAAAGTGGTATTTCTGATGAATGATAAAAAGCTAAGTGAAATGTCTGAGCAAGAATTAAGACATGAAATACAAACATATAAAGAAAAAATGCGTAAAGCTGAAATGAATGGCATCATGAATGAGTACGATGTATATCAAAGTAAAGTCATCATTGCTGAAAGTTACTTAGTCGATCGTACTAAGGTAGTGCTTGGTAGAATGTATAAACTTAATGATGGAAGCGACCAATACTTCAAAGTCGAACGATTAAAAGGTGTATTTGCATGGGGATATAGAATTAATAGTAAGACCCCTGAAGAAGGATTGCCACTCGCTTTATTAAAAATTTAGAAGGATGTAACATGAATGGGAAGTTCAATAGTCTTAAAAATGCTCAATGTCACGCATTATTATAGAAGTAAGAAAAATAGAAAGTGGTATTTACCATTTGGTTATGCCGCAGAAGACATAGAATTAAACAATATTTCACTACATATATATCAAGGTGAGGCTTTAGCTATTATTGGCGAGCCAGGGGCTTCTAAAACTTTATTAGGTAGGATAATGGCTGGTGACATTAAACCTGATAGAGGTAAAATTAATAAATCGGTCTCTACTTATTATGGTGATATAAAAGACAAACATTTAATACATATAACAGTGCGACAATATGTAAAAGAAATTCAAAGATTATTTTCTTACGAAACAACATCGCACAGTGTTGATCAAATTATCAAATTTGCACATTTAGATGATAAGTCTACGTTTAATATAAATATGCTTAGTCACTCTGATTTTGCACAATTAATCTTAAGCATTGCACGTGTATGTCGAAAAGAATTGATTATTTTAAACCATATCATTGAACATCTTGATGAAGACTTTTTAGAGAAAGCAAAACAATTATCGAAAGACTATGTTAACGATAATAATTCGTTAGTATTCATCGATAATGATCTTGAAAAAGTTGAAAAAGTAAGTAATTATGTAGCATGGATTTCACATGGGCAAGTGAGGATGGAAGGTTCACTAAATCAAGTTTTACCTGTGTTTAAAGAACATGAGCAAGATCGAATGAGTATAGGAAATGATGAAGAACAGCAAAATTTTGATTTAGATTGGAAAGAAAGTCGTAGCCGACTCCCTGAAATGAGCTATAACTTTAAAAGAGTAGAAAGATATAGACATGCGAAAGTTCCTGATTTTGTCGTGAGGTTTTGGACAATTTTGATTGCAAGCTTGATTTGTTTGGCCATCGTTGGAGCATTAGTCATTAACAACATTGGGCGCTTTGATGTTCCTATAATTGAAGCTCAAAAGAAAGTTGAAAATAAAGACCCATTTGAGGAAAAATTGGCATATGGAATCGTATTAGACGACTCGATAACGTTAAATGGTGATTCTAATACAAAAGTTCCTAAATACGCATTTTTAACAATAACAGGTGAAAATTCAAAAAAATATCGTGTTAATATCGATAATCAAGATTATGTTGTAGAAAAACATAAACTACAATATTTTAACCCAGCAGCTTTATATGAGTCGCATTCATTTAAAAAATTATCTCCATATATGAAATCAAATTATAGTAATTTTGTAGATTATTATAATAGCCATTTACATAAAAAACATGATCAAGTTAAAAAATCACTTGTTCCCGATAAGGATTCTAGATATGTTGTAGGCGTAACGCAACAACCAGTAGAATTGTTATTTAATGATCAAGACAAATTAACAGGATTTGTTTTTCCAATAATTAATAAAGATGAACTTAAAGATAAATATCATATTAATCAAGATATATGGATTGTTAAGTCAGGTGATGGATATTTTATCGCAGATATGAAAAATAGTAAGTGGATATACATTGAATTGTAGGTGTAAAAATGATAGATAACATTTTATTATATATAAAACTTTTCCCATCACTAATAAAGTTTACTAAGCAACGTATAATAGATACTTGGAAATGGTTTGCAATTCTCTTAATTGTTGAACTTGTCTTAGTATTAATAGCACTAATTATGCTGTCGTTTATCGAGATTGAAGATCTTAGTAAAGCTAGGTGGTTATATAGAATTTTTGCTATGATTACATTTGCTACAATGTTTGCGACAATTTTTAAATCTTTTAAAGAGTATAGTCAAGATTATTTAATAACTAAGTCGTTCCAATCAACACCATTGATAACTACAGTTGCGAACACACTTATCGGAAGTTCTGTTTGTTGTATATTATCAATTATTACTTTATTGTTTAAACCAGTGAATTTCGATGCATCTTTCATTGCATTTATTGTATTTTATATAATGATGATTCTATTTATAATATTCATATCTGTTACTTTAGGATTGTTAGATATTATATATAAAAATATGACTATGATATTCTTGTTAGCTGTAGTTATAAACTTTTTTATAGTGCCTATTATTTTTATTCCTTCTGCAAATGAGAATTTAATGATTCAATTGTTAAAGTTAAATCCTCTGTTTTATTTAATTGATGGATTAGCGACTTCTACGATTTATGGCGAAGTGAATATGTATAATATTTCATATCATATCTATTTCATTTTAATAATAGTAACGATTGGAGCAATTAATTTTATGCTTATGAGATATGTAGCACATTCAAAATATAAATACTCCTCTAATATAATTTCGACAAAAAATAAATAAAAGAGTGAATCAGAATCATAGTGTCGTTTATGGTTCTGGTTCACTCTTTTTAAAATTTAATTAGAATATAATTTTTTTTGTAATTTTTCTTCAGTGAAAACCCATCCTATATATGAGTGATCTATATTGTTATCATTATCGACATGTGCTATTGCTGCAAAACTATAGTGACCTTTATTTAAATAGCGTAAATCTATTAGACGAACTTCTGTGGTGTCGTCATCCAGCTTACGAGTTTGCCATCGATAAATTGATGAGAAGTTCAGAAATGTTCTAATGTCTTTATTACTTTTAATCTGCCAGAGTAAAGTGTCTGGAGAAAATTTTTGTCGTTTAACTTTATCACTAAAGACAACATATCGACCAAATGCTCTTCCAACATAATCATGTTCTTCAGTTTGAATAGCAACGCGCCACTCCATGAATTTCATCGTAGGTGCCACAAATATTTTAACAGGATTATGTTGTGCTTTTATCTGGCTTAATGCTTGCTTTTTAATGATATTCTGCATTTTGAAACGAATAATATAATAAATGATGAGTATACCAATAATTGGAAAGAATACTATGAATGGATGTACACCGAATAACCAAACGACAATCCCTACACAAAGTATAATAAATATGATTGGATCGAATGTATTAATAACACTTAATTGAATCCACTTGTTTGTGAGTGGACGCAAAGCTTGAGTACCATAAGAATTAAATATATCAACAAACACATGTAAAAATACTGCTAACTGTGCCCATAACCATATATGCGTTGTATCTACTCCTGGGAATAAAACATAAATAATAAATGTGATCAGTATAGGCCACAAAATTGTAAATGGTATAGAATGAGTGATACCACGATGGTGAGAAATATATGTGGCGTTATTTTTCAATTTTAAAACGGTGTCACCATCTGGAATTAACGATCCGGCAATTAAGGTTGTAGCAGTAGCTGCCATAGTATTTGCCATAGCTGGATCTTGACTAGCTAGAGCAGTTAATCCAACACCTATTGCTATATGCGTGGCTGTATCCATAACGTTCACTCTTTTCATGTTAATTTAATATATATTATAATCTAAAAATTGAAATAACGAAATTAAGAAACTTATTAAAATACTATTAGTTTGCTATAAACCGATTAGATGAAATAAATAATGAGATTGGAAAGGATGTAAATATGTTAAATGAATCTACATTTAAAAAGAATTTAATACAGTGGTTTAATGAAAATCAAAGAGAAATGCCTTGGCGTGAGACTTCTAATCCATATTATATTTGGTTGAGTGAGGTTATGCTTCAACAAACGCAAGTTAAAACCGTTATTGACTACTATCATAAGTTTATTAGCCGTTTTCCAACCATAGAAGACTTGAGTCAGGCAAATGAAGATGAAGTGCTTAAATATTGGGAAGGTTTAGGTTATTATAGCCGTGCACGTAACTTTCATACTGCTGTAAAAGAAGTGGTATATGAATACAATGGCGTTGTTCCTTCAACACCAGATCAATTTGGAAAACTTAAAGGCGTTGGTCCATATACACAAGCAGCTGTATTGAGTATAGCGTTTAATAAACCTTTAGCAACCGTTGATGGTAATGTCTTTCGAGTATGGTCTAGATTAAATAATGATCAAAGAGATATTAAATTGCAATCAACACGAAAGGCATATGAAACAGAATTACAGCCCTATGTTTATCATCATTCTGGTACTTTCAATCAAGCAATGATGGAATTAGGCGCATTAGTTTGCACACCTAAGAATCCGTTGTGCTTATTCTGTCCTGTTCAAGACAATTGCAGTGCTTTCAAAGAAGGGACTGTGTTAAATCTACCAGTAAAAACTAAAAACATAAAGAAGAAAACGATTCAGCAACATGTGTTTTTAGTTAGAAATGCAAAAGGGGAATATTTAATTGAGCAACGACAAGAGCGATTGTTAAATGGTATGTGGCAATTTCCCATGTTTGAAGCACCAAATGCATTGGAACAATTAGAGAATAAATTAGGAATGTCACTATCGATAGCTGAGGAAATAGTATTTAAACTTAAACATCAATTCACTCATATGACTTGGGATATTAGTGTATATAGTGTAATTGAGACAGTATCTATTTCTAAAAAAATGATGGAAGACTATAAACTTGAGTGGATGAATTTAAATCGCCGTGATGAATATACATTACCTGTATCAATGGATAAAATATATAATTATATAAATGGTTGAAAACATAAATTTATAGGTGATTTTTGGAGGCTATATTAAAAATAGTAACGCATTTTTAAAGAGTTAATTAAAATTATGATATAATCTAAAGTGCGAAAATTACTAAAAGGGTGGTGTGGAGTATGGTAAAAGAATCCATACCTAAAGAAGGCGAAAATATAAAAATTCAAAGTTACAAACACGATGGTAATATTCATCGAGTATGGTCTGAAACGACGATTTTAAAAGGAACAGATCATGTTATTATCGGTGGAAATGATCATACTTTAGTTACTGAAAGTGATGGTCGCACGTGGATTACTCGAGAACCGGCAATCGTTTATTTTCACTCAGAATTCTGGTTTAACGTTATTTGTATGTTTAGAGAAGATGGCATTTATTACTATTGTAATCTTTCATCACCATTCGTTTGTGATGAAGAAGCTTTGAAATATATTGATTATGATTTAGACATTAAAGTTTATCCTAATGGTAAATATCATCTGCTAGATGAAGATGAGTATGAACAACACATGAATCAGATGAATTATCCACACGATATCGATGTTATTTTACGCCGTAATGTAGATATTTTACAGCAGTGGATAGAACAAAAGAAAGGTCCGTTCGCCCCTGATTTTATAAAAGTTTGGAAAGAGCGTTACAAAAAAATTCGAAACTACTAAGCATAAAAGATGTAATTGCTACATATATGTTTTATAGTACTTGAGTAATAATAAGCAGAGGTTGAATTTACTTTAAAGTTGCAAAAGGAGATGCTTGCAATTGAAAGTTTCAACCTCTATTAATTTTCTAAAAAAATTGAATTGAAAATTATAGGGGGGACTAGTATGATACGACGCTATTTAGAATTTGTTAAACCTTACAAATATCGTATAATAGCGACGATAATTATCGGGATTATAAAATTCGGCATTCCTATGTTAATTCCTTTACTTATCAAATATGCAATTGATGGCGTAATTAATAATAGTGCACTTTCTACGAATGAAAAATTTCAACATCTAAGTGTAGCTATCGGCATAGCTTTATTTATATTCTTAATTGTGAGACCACCAATCGAATACTTACGTCAATATCTTGCGCAATGGACAAGTAACAAGATTTTATATGATATTCGAAAACAATTATATAATCATTTGCAAGCTTTAAGTGCTAGATTTTATGCGAACAATCAGGTAGGGCAAGTTATTTCAAGAGTGATAAATGATGTAGAACAAACTAAAGATTTTATTTTAACCGGTTTAATGAACATATGGTTAGATTGTATAACAATTGTCATTGCACTATCCATTATGTTTTTCCTAGATGTTAAGTTAACTTTCGCAGCTATATTCATCTTCCCATTCTATATTTTGACAGTGTATTTCTTCTTCGGTCGTTTAAGAAAATTGACTCGTAAACGTTCGCAAGCTTTAGCTGAAGTACAGGGCTTTTTACATGAACGTGTACAAGGTATGTCTGTCATTAAAAGTTTTGCGATAGAAGATAATGAAGCTAAAAACTTTGATCATAAAAACCAACACTTCTTAAATCGAGCATTTCAACATACGTCATGGAATGCCTACTCATTTGCAGCAATTAATACTGTGACAGATTTAGGACCAATTATCGTCATTGGATTCGGTGCCTATTTAGCCATAAATGGTTCAATTACTGTTGGTACACTTGCTGCATTTGTAGGATACTTGGAACAATTATTCGGACCACTGAGAAGATTGGTTTCTTCTTTTACGACACTAACTCAAAGTTTTGCATCAATGGATAGGGTATTCCAATTGATGGATGAAGATTACGATATAAAAAATGGTATTGGCGCTCAACCTATTGAAATTAAACAAGGGCATATTGAGTTGAAGAATGTAAGTTTTAAATACAATGAAGATGAATCGACTATACTAAAAGATATAAATCTTAATATTAATAAAGGTGAAACAGTAGCTTTTGTAGGTATGAGTGGTGGTGGTAAGTCAACCTTAATTAACTTGATACCTCGCTTCTATGATGTATCTGAAGGTGAAATATTAATAGATGATCATAATGTTAAAGACTTTCTTACTGGTAGTTTAAGAAATCAAATTGGTCTAGTCCAACAAGATAATATTCTTTTCTCAGATACAGTGAGAGAAAATATCTTACTAGGTCGCCCAGATGCTACTGAGGAAGAAGTTATTGAAGCGGCTAAAATGGCAAATGCGCATGAATTTATAATGAATCTTCATGATGGCTATGATACTGAAGTAGGGGAGCGAGGCGTTAAATTATCTGGTGGTCAAAAACAACGTCTTTCAATTGCAAGAATCTTTTTAAATAATCCACCAATTTTAATTTTAGATGAAGCCACATCAGCATTAGATTTAGAAAGTGAAGCAATTATACAAGAAGCATTAGATGTATTAAGTAAAGACAGAACTACACTCATTGTTGCACATAGACTATCAACAATTACACATGCAGATAAAATAATTGTAATGCAAAATGGTGAAATAGTAGAAACAGGAATGCACAAAGAGTTGATTGAAAAACAAGGTGCTTATGAGCATTTATATAGCATACAAAATTTATAGTAAAAAATGAGCCTGTGGCATAATTCAATGCCTCAGGCTTCAAATATATATTGGCAGTAGTTGACTGGTTAAAATGCACTTGTAACAATCTATTTTAATTCTACTCAACCTTGCCGGAGTGGTCGGGGATCAGCAAAGAGAATTTCATAAAGAAAATTTTACAAGCTTCGTAACCGCATTTTCTTGTTATAAATCAAAATCCTCATCAGCAATATCTATATCAGTGTCATTGCGGTGATAAGTGAAGAAACTTAATCTTAATCGATCTAAATGTTCTAAATAATAACGATATTCTTCTATTGTAGCAATAATTTGCATGATATTTGAATATGAATATTCTACTTGATAAGGGTTTTGAATTAACTGTTGTTGAAAAGCATCCATTAGGTCTTTCTTTTGAGGATTCATGATTTGATTATCAAAATGTTCCACATTGTAACGAGCTTTTTTCGACAAGCTTTTTAAAATTTGTTCGTGGTAGGCTGTTAATGAATCTAATTCTAATTTTATCTGGAAAATTAAATTGTAATTTAGATTGTGAAGATCATTCTGATATCTAGCCATACGATTTAGTACTTCATAAGCTTGTCTTGTAGTGCCTACAACTTCTTTAAATAAAATTTTCTTTCTATTTTGTTGGAAGGCAGCCTTTCTAGTTAATGCTTTTTCTTCATTATAGTAATTAAAAATCTGTTCAAGTTTTGATATACGTGATTCAATTTGTTCTCCATCTTCTTTAATCTGATGATAGTCAGATGCGTCATTTAATACGAGTTTAAACCAAATGAAAATATCAGAAGCAATATTCACTGAGTTGTGATATATCTTAGTTTCAAATTTGGGTGGTAAAAATATTAAGTTAACTACAGAAGCGCTGACAACACCAATCATTACTAGTATAAATCTAAAAGCTGCAGTGACATAGAATGACCCAGTATGTTGTCCCATTATAATAAGCGCTGTTACGCCAGCTAATGTAGCAACGTGAGCTAAATTTAATTTATATAATATAGCAATTAATAAAATGACAGTAACACCCATAATAACGATATTTTTTCCAAATATTGTTACCATTATGACTGCTAATAAAGCACCAATGACATTACCTGTAGCTTGTTCTGAAATAGTTTTAATAGAACGGTAGATATTAGGTTGCATAGCAACAATTGCACTAATTCCTGCTACAGATTTTAAACCGACATTATCAGGTAAGAAAGACGCTATAAACAAAGCAAGAATAATTGCAATACCAGTCTTTAGTATACGAGCTCCTAGCCTCAACTATAACGCTCCTTTAAATATATTTTTATAATAATATTTTAAACTAGTATACACTTGAAGACTGAATAGATACAAGTTTTTGTTTTGATTAATTAAAAACCTACAATAAAGGCAACGTTATAATTCACGCTCCTTTATTGTAGGTTAAAATTTGCTATTTCATTTGACTAAACGCATAATCAGCAGCTTTAAGTGTCTCATCAATGTCTTCTTCAGTATGCTCTGTAGTTAAGAACCATGCTTCAAATTTTGATGGAGCTAAATTAATACCTTGGTTCAACATTAATTTAAAGAACTTAGCAAATGCTTCTCCATCTGAATTCTCAACTTGCTCATAATGTGTGATTTTTTCATCTGTGAAGTAAAGTGTTAAAGAGCCATATACTCTATTAATAGTTGCTGTAATATTATATTTATCAATTAGCTCTAATAGACCATCTTCAAGTCGTTTTCCTAATTGATCTAATCTTTCATAAACACCTTTTTGTTCTAGTACTTCTAGTAATGCGATACCTGCTCTCATAGAAAGTGGATTACCTGCCATCGTTCCAGCTTGGTAAGCCGGACCTAATGGGGCAACGTGTTCCATGATATCTTGTCGGCCACCATAGCCACCAATTGGAAGGCCACCCCCAATTATTTTTCCGAATGCAGTTAAGTCTGGATATACATTTAATAGATCTTGGGCTGCACCATAGTGGAAGCGGAATGCAGTAATAACTTCATCATAAATCACCAATGCACCATAATCGTGAGTAATTTCATTAACTTTTTCCAAGAAACCTGGTTGTGGTTCAACCATACCAAAATTACCAACAATTGGCTCAACTAGCACAGCAGCTACTTCTTCTCCCCAATGTTTCATAGCTTCTTTATATGATTCAATATCATTAAACGGTACTGTAATTACTTCTTTAGCGACACTTTCTGGAACACCTGCAGAGTCAGGAGATCCTAATTGTGATGGACCACTACCAGCAGCTACTAATACTAAATCGGAATGACCGTGATAGGAACCTGAAAATTTAATAATTTTATTTCTCTTGGTATAAGCTCTAGCAACACGAATCGTTGTCATAACTGCTTCAGTTCCAGAGTTTACGAACCGTATTTTTTCAAGTGACGGAATAGCTTCTCGCAATTTTTTACTAAATTCAATTTCTAATTCTGTTGGCGTGCCATACAGTACACCTTTAGCTGCTTGATCTTGAATAGCTTTAGTTATATGAGGATGAGCATGACCTGTGATAATAGGACCATATGCTTGTAAATAATCAATAAATTTATTGCCATCAACATCATACAAGTATGCGCCGTGTCCTTCGCGCATTACAACAGGAGCACCTCCACCAACCGCTTTATAAGAGCGTGATGGTGAATTAACGCCACCCAAAATATATTCATTTGACAATTGTTGTAGACGTTCACTCTCAGTGAATTTCATCTTATTTCAACCTCTCTTATTTTAATTTTATTCCTTACTATCGTATCATATAATTAATATAATTAAGAAATAGGTGATATGGTGCTCAAAAAAGGTCAAAAATTTCCAGAATTTAAATTAGAAAATCAGAATGGTGAATGGATTACTAATGAGACAATAAAAGGAAGTAAAACAATTATTTATTTTTATCCACGTGATAATACTCCAACTTGTACAACAGAAGCATGTGACTTTAGAGACAACTTAGAACAATTTAATGACTTGAATGTTCAAATATATGGAGTTAGTGGTGATACTAAGAAAAAACATCAAAATTTTATTGCAAAACATAATCTTAATTTTGATTTATTAGTTGATGAGGATTTTCAATTATCTAAAGCAACAGGTGTCTATCAATTGAAAAAATCATTTGGTAAAGAATCAATGGGTATTGTTCGCACAACATTTATTATTGATGAGGATGGCGTTATTATCGATGTCATTGAAAAGGTTAAAGTAAAAACACAAATTGAAGAACTAAATCAAATTTTGGGGTGAAATCAATGAAAATAGTTAGTTTAAAGCGATTAGGAGAAATAGAAGCTTCACTTATAAACAACTATCCAGATTTAGAATTTTACTTTTTCAAGAATGCAATAGATATACCGACAGAACTTAAAAATGAATTAGAGATATTGATTGGCTATGATAGTGGCGTTGATAAGAACTTTATTAATGCTTGTCCAAACTTAAAATGGATCTCCTGGTATGCTACCGGTGTTAATAATCTACCATTAGAAGTTATTAAAGAAAAAAATATTATTTTAACTAATACTAGGGGAATACAGGCTAAACAAGTTTCAGAATTTGTTTTATCCTTCATACTTGATGACTATAAGAAAATGCGCACATCATATGTTAATCAAGTAAATAAAGTGTATGATTCTAAACTAACCGGTAAACGATTGAGCGATGAAAAAGTATTAATACTAGGAACAGGATCGTTAGCTCAACAAACCGTCAAATTACTCAAACCGTTTGAATTGGAAATAATCGGTATAAGTAAATCCGGTCATCATAAAGATGGTTTCGATAATATTTATACAATAGAAGATTTAGAATCACATTTAAATAAAGCTGATATTATTATTAATACATTACCTGAAACTCAAGAAACATATCATTTATTGTCAGAGAGACACTTCGAAATTATGAATGATACATGTTTATTTATTAATGTAGGTAGAGGAACAATTGTTGAGGAAAAAATACTCATAAAAGTTTTAAGCCATAACTTAATTCGCCATGCATATTTAGATGTATTTGAAAATGAACCATTAGATGAAAATAATGAATTATATAAATTAGATAATGTGACTATTACAGCGCATATAACAGGAAATGACAAAAATATAAAAAGTGATGCTACAAAACTATTTGAGAGGAATTTGGAAGATTTTCTCAATAAAAATGATGTAATTGAGAATAGAGTCGATTTATATAAAGGTTATTAACGGAAATCGTTCGTACTTATTGACATCACACTTTGGAAACAGTTATATTAATATCAAGTGATAATTATTATTAAGTAGAAAGTGGTGAATCATATGAGTGCAGAATTAGAGTCTATTGATCATGAGTTAGAAGAGTCAATTGCAGCCCTAAGAAGAGCTGGTGTAAGAATCACACCACAACGTCAAGCCATCATTCGTTATCTCATTGCATCTCATTCACATCCAACTGCGGATGAAATTTATCAAGCACTTTCACCTGATTTTCCAAATATTAGTGTTGCGACTATATATAATAATTTAAGAGTGTTTAAAAGTATTGGCATAGTTAAAGAGTTAACATATGGAGATGCATCAAGTCGATTTGATTTTAATACTCATAATCATTATCACGTTATCTGTGAGAAATGTGGCAAGATTGTAGACTTTCATTATCCTCAACTTGATGAAGTTGAACAACTTGCACAGCACATCACAGAGTTCGACGTAACACATCACCGTATGGAAATATATGGTATTTGTAAAGAATGCAAAGATAAAGAAGAATAGAAGTAATAGAAGCAATGGTACTAAACCATTGCTTTTTTTATTAAACTAGCTATAAGTGAAAAATAGACACACCTTAAATGATTTATTAAGCACGAAAATCATATACACTAGTATTTATAATAGATCCATCGACAAAATAATGCTAAAAATTATGTAAATTATACTCTTAATTCAAAACAATACATTAGAGGTGAAAATTTAGCCATTATTATGTTGCAAAAATGATTGACGTTCCTTTGCAAACTTGCTATTATATAAAAGTCGTCAAAAACGAATGTAAACTTTCTTGTTTCAGAAATTAATTTCATTAAATTAATGTTAAGAAAGTGTAATTTTGACTATTGAAAAACTTCGCAAGACAATATAAGATATTATTTGTTGAAATAATCAATTAAGTTTTGAACAAAAGAATTTTTGAATAAAATAAAATTTAAAAAAGTTCTTGACATGATATAAAGATTATTGATATAATTAATAAATGTAATTGCTTTAAATGAACATTGAAAACTGAATGACAATATGT
>NZ_KV792254.1:0-7843 GCF_001808125.1 Staphylococcus sp. HMSC14D10
TAAAGAAATTCTACAAGCTAAGCAAGCTGGGGTTAAAACGAAATAAACTTTGAGAAAATATCAGATATGTTCTACTTCCATTTATTTATCAGAAAATTTAAAAAGTTATTGCAAAATTTCACTATTACGTTTAAAATAGCCGAAAAGGGGATGATGATATGCTAAGGTTATGTATCATCTTTTTTATATTCGTGACTAACACAACCATTACACAGTTATGGACAGTTGAGGGAACATGGGAGAATCTCTTATTACAATCGATGTCACTAAGTATGATTATTGTATTCCTGTTTTATTATGTGGGTTTTGTAATTGCGGAGAAAAAGAGGAAACAAATAGAAACTTTATTTAAGAAAGAATTCTTTCATGAGAAGGAAGACTTTTTTGAAAAAGACGATAAAAGAAAAGTAAGTGAGTAAAAGGGACTCACTTACTTTTTTATTTGTCATGCAAATCATATTGGTAAAAAGCAAGATCTAACCAGCGATCAAATTTGTAGCCAACATTTTGAATGGTACCTGCATGTTTGAAGTTAAACTTTTCATGTAATTTGATGCTGCTATCATTGGAAGCATCGATACCAGCTACAATAGTACGATAATTTCTAGTTCTGGCATCTTCAATAAGATGTTGTAATAATTGAGAAGCAATGCCTTTGCCTCGATTTGATTTATCTACGTAAATCGAATGTTCAATAGAATATAAGTAAGCCGGCCAGTTTCTAAATTGACCGTAAGTTGCAAAACCAACAGCCTTGCCAGCTTGTTCAAATACAAATATAGGTTCATTTGCTTTATTCTTCATTTCAAACCAAGCTTTACGTTCATCTAAAGTTTGAATATCGTATGTGTAAACAGCTGTAGTATGCAATATTGCATCATTATAGATTGATAGTATTGCCGGTAAATCTTCAATTTTTGCTTCTCTAATCATTATGGCACCTACTTTTCTAAGTTTGTATCAGTTTAAAACGAGATTTCAATTGTTGCAACTATATGTAATTAAATATGACACGATAAATTAAATTAAACTTACGAAATAAACATGATATACTATGACCTAAGAAAGTCACGTTAAAGGAGTAATACATAATGAAGAATTGGATTAATCGATTGATGACGATACTTGGTGTCATACTCATCTTAGTAGCAGTGTATCTATTTGCTAAACCACATATCGATAATTATTTACATGAAAAAGATAACGACAACAAAATAGAACAATATGATAAACAGGATAAGTCTAGCAATAAACAAACACCAACCATTCCTAAGGATAAAACTAAAATGGCAGGGTATATATCAGTGCCAGATGCAGAGATTAAAGAACCCGTGTATCCTGGACCAGCGACACCAGAACAGTTAAATCGTGGTGTAAGTTTCGCTGAGAAAGATGAATCGCTAAGTGATCAAAATATATCAATCGCAGGTCATACATTTACCGATAGACCACATTACCAATTCACAAACTTAAAAGCAGCTAAAAAAGGTAGCAAAGTATACTTCAAGATAGGAAAAGAAACACGCGAATATAAAATGACTAGTATACGTGATGTTAATCCAGACGAAGTTGAAGTATTGGACGAACACAAAGGTGAAAAGAATCAATTAACATTAATTACATGTGACGATTACAATGAGCAAACCGGTATTTGGGAAAAACGTAAAATCTTTGTGGCGAAACAAGTTAAATAAATAATAAACACCAATCGTTACATAAAACATAAATGCTAAGTCATTAGGAGTGATACAAGACATCCAATGTAGATCTTGTGTCACTCCTTTAAATTTAGCATTAGAAATAATCATGCTATTTTTATTTATTGTATTTAATTTCAGAATGTGAATATAGTTTCATCATGTTAGTGTGAACTTCAACCCTAATTAGATGACATATATAATAAATGTGAATACAACGGACTAGGGGGATTGCACATGGTTAAAGCTATTGCAGTAGATATGGATGGTACATTTTTAGATTCTAAGAAGAATTATGATAAAGACCGTTTTGAGAAGATATTTAAAGCATTGAAAGAACGCAATATAGAATTCATTGCTGCAAGTGGAAATCAATTTGCTAAATTACAATCTATATTCGGAGAAAGAGATATGTTCTTTATTTCTGAAAATGGTGCAGTTATTTACAGAGGCAAAGATTTATATAATTATCGTAGTTTCAATCAAACAGACTACAAAGAAGTTGTTGATTATTTAAATATTGATAGAAATATTAAAGAATTTATTGTTTGCGGATTAAAGAGTGCCTATATATTGAAAGACACGAGTGAAGCATTTAAGGAAGATGCGCATTTCTATTATCATCAGTTGGAGGAAATTGATTCTTTTCAACCATTACCGGATGATGAATATGTCAAGATTGCGTTAAATATTAATCGAGATATGCATTCAACACTTGATACTGATTTAGAGGAAAAGTTTAGCAATACTATTAAACTCGTATCGAGTGGACATGATAGTATTGATATTATTATGCCTAATATGACAAAAGGACAAGCGCTTCAACGTTTAATGGATGAGTGGCATATGTCTACTTCTGATTTGATGGCATTTGGTGATGCTAACAATGATAAGGACATGCTTGAATTAGCGGAGCACAGTTATGTAATGGCTAATAGTCATGATGAAACACTATTTGAAGTTGCCAAGGCAGTTGCTCCAAGTAATGATGAGCAAGGGGTATTACAGATTATCGAGCAAGAAGTATTGAAATAGCTTAAAAAAGGAGAACTCTCAATTTTGAGAATTCTCCTTTTTATTTATTAAACACATATCTTAGTTTAATTGAGTTTCACATTTACCAGTATTAATAACTGATAATGCTGCGTTTAATCCGCCTTCAACTAAATTTCTCACAGCTTCATCAGAGAAGAATGCGATATGTGGAGTGACCAAAATGTTTTCATGTTTAATTAATTCTAATAACGTTTCATCTTCGATCTCTTTACCTGTCCAGTCATATGTGAAGTAATCAGCTTCATTTTCATATGTGTCAATGGCAGCACCATATAAAGTACCGTCATTTACAGCATTAATTAAAGCTGGTGTATCAATAACAGCACCACGAGCTGCATTTACTAATACTGCGCCTTTTTTAACTTTAGAGAACATATCTGCATCGAATAAGTGGAAACTTTCTTTATTCGCTGGAACATGTAATGAAATGATATCAGCATCAGCAATTGCTTCTTCAACTGAATCTTTATATTCTAAGAAATCTAATGAGTTGTTTGGATATGCATCATAGCCTACTACTTTTGCACCAAAACCAGCATAAATTTTACCAGTTGCAGCACCAATACGACCTGTACCGATAATAGCTACTGTCATATTTTTAACAGGTGTAGACATGATAGGTGCAGCCCATTTGAAATTATGTTCTTGAACACGTTTTTCAATCGCAGGGAAGCGACGAACTAATTGTAAAGCGACAGAAACTGAATATTCAGCAATAGTTTCTGGTGAATAACTAGGTACATTTGAAATGATAATGCCATGTTTTTTAGCTAACTCTAAATCGTACATGTCGAAACCAGCAGTACGTTGAGCAATTTGTTTAATACCATATTCTTCAAGTTTAGGATAAACAGAGTCTGCTAATTTACCAAATTGCATTGTAGTAACACCATCGAAACCTTTAGCTAAATCAACTGTGTCTTCACTTAAAATTTCTTCAGTTGTAACAACTTCAACATTGTTCGCTTTACCCCAGTTTAAAGCGTCATTTTTCTCGTAATCACGAGTTCCATAAAACATAATTTTTGTCATTTTAATAACCTCACTTCATTTTGTATGAATTTATAATTAATAAATAAGTTTTCTTAAGTTGTCTATAGAAATGTGAATATTAATAGGAATAATGATTTGAAACATCTCTATTACTTAACTTACAAATACATTATATTGTGAATTTATTCACAAATCAATAGGAAATACGAAATTTATTTTTCGATTGTTAAAAAATCACATAAAAATAGTAAATTTTCATTTATTTTTTAATGATAACTTTTGTAAGCGTATAACTTTAGGCTAAAGGAAATGTACTTTATAATCAAATTAGTACTATCTAAGGAGGATATATTTCATGAGTTCAATGCAAGAGACAATAATCAATGCTTTTAATTTTAGACATGCAACAAAGGAATTTGATTCTAAAAAGAAAGTCAGTGACTCAGACTTCCACACAATATTAGAAACAGGTCGTTTATCACCTAGTTCACTGGGATTGGAACCTTGGCGTTTTGTTGTTATTGAGAATGAAGATTTAAAAGAAAAATTAAAACCATATAGTTGGGGAGCACAAAAGCAATTAAATACAGCAAGTCGTTTCGTTATTATTCTTGCACGCAAAAATGTCACTGCAGATTCAGAATACGTACAACATATAATTCGAGATATTAAAAAATACGAAGAAAGTACGATTCCAGCAGTTGAAGATAAATTTAATAATTTCCAAACGAATTTCCATATTAACGATAATGAGCGAACATTATTAGACTGGGCAAGTAAACAAACTTACATTGCATTAGCTAACATGATGACCACTGCAGCATTATTAGGAATTGATTCATGTCCTATGGAAGGATTTGATTTAGATAAAGTTACTGAAATCTTAGCTGAAGAAAATGTTATCGATACAGAACATTTCGCACCATCTGTTATGGTTGCATTTGGTTATCGAAAAGAAGAACCAAAAGATAAAGTTCGTCAACCCGCTGAAGATGTTATTGAATGGATTTAATATAGAATCAAAAAGGAGAGCAAAGACTCTCTTTTATATTATCCATAAGTGATAGATTCTATAACTAGAATTAATGATGTTTAAAGAGCTTAATACACGGAAAAATATTATAAGCAAGTTAGTGTATTTAAAAATGTGAATAAGGTAAAATAATAGCAGCTTTAAGTAAACGCTTGCATTTCGATATAAACACAACGCACATAAGGTTTTTCATAAATTTATATAAAGGGATGATGAAAAATGGCAAAAGTAAACGTTAGAGATTTCATAGAGGAACAATACGGTTTATTTATCAACGGTGAATTTCAAGCAAGCGAAAGTGGAGACACATTAACTGTAACTAATCCTGCGAACAGTGAAGATTTAGCTAAAGTAGCTAAAGCAAGTAAATCTGATGTTGATAAAGCAGTACAAGCTGCGCAAGATGCTTTTGACAGTTGGAGTAAAACATCTAAAGAAGAACGTGCGGACTATTTATTAGAAATTAGTCGTCGAATTCATGAAAAAGTGGAACACTTCGCGACAATTGAATCGTTACAAAATGGCAAGCCTTATCGAGAAACGTCAACAATTGATGTGCCATTAACAGCAAATCAATTTAAATATTTTGCGAGTGTATTAACAACAGACGAAGGTTCAGTCAATGAAATTGATGAGAATACAATGAGTTTAGTTGTCAATGAACCAGTAGGTGTTGTTGGTGCTGTAGTTGCATGGAACTTCCCAATTTTATTAGCGTCATGGAAATTAGCACCAGCATTAGCTGCGGGTAATACAATTGTAATTCAGCCATCTTCTTCTACACCATTATCATTAATTGAACTTGCGAAGATCTTCCAAGAAGTATTACCTAAAGGTGTCGTAAATGTATTAACTGGTAAAGGTTCAGAATCAGGTGATGCAATCTTCAATCATGAAGGTGTAAACAAATTATCATTTACAGGATCAACAGACGTTGGTTACGGCGTTGCGAAAGCAGGTGCTGAACGTATCGTTCCAACTACATTAGAACTAGGTGGTAAAAGTGCTAATATCATCTTTGATGATGCAAACTTAGATCAAGTTGTTGAAGGTGCACAATTAGGTATTTTATTCAACC
This sequence comes from Staphylococcus sp. HMSC14D10, assembly GCF_001808125.1. Taxonomy (NCBI): domain Bacteria; kingdom Bacillati; phylum Bacillota; class Bacilli; order Caryophanales; family Staphylococcaceae; genus Staphylococcus; species Staphylococcus sp. HMSC14D10. The sequence continues at coordinate 5,858 of NZ_KV792254.1, forward strand.
AAGGTGAAGTATGTAGTGCTGGTTCACGTTTATTAGTACAATCTTCAATCTATGATAAAGTAATGCCTAAATTAAAAGAATCTTTCGAAAATATCAAAGTGGGCGACCCATTTGATGAAGACGTTAAAATGAGTGCTCAAACTGGCCCAGAACAACTTGAAAAAATTGAAAGCTACGTAAAAATTGCAGAAGAAGATTCAAATGCTAATATCTTAACAGGTGGTCATCGCTTAACAGATAATGGACGTGACAAAGGATACTTCTTCGAGCCTACAATCATCGAAATTAAAGATAATAGTCATCAATTAGCACAAGAAGAAATTTTCGGACCAGTTGTAGTAGTAGAAAAATTTGAAGATGAAGCTGAAGCAATTAAAATTGCGAATGATTCAGAATACGGCTTAGCTGGTGGTATCTTTACTACTAATATTAACCGTGCATTAAATGTTGCTAAAGCAATGAGAACTGGTCGTATTTGGATTAACACTTATAACCAATTCCCAGCTGGTGCGCCATTCGGTGGATATAAAAAATCTGGTATCGGTCGTGAAATTTATAAAGACGCTATTAAAAACTATCAACAAGTTAAAAATATCTTCATTGATACTAGCAATCAAACAAAAGGATTATACTAAGATAGTTAGTTTATAAATAAAAAATGAATATCATTTAAATTGAATGTGAGCTATCTGCAAAGCCGAGACTTTGCAGATAGCTCTTTTTATGGGTTTAAAAGATAAGCGCATATGATATAGTTACAAATTACATATTGTAGAAGTTTTATTTAGAAATTGATAGATTGAGACTTTTTTAAATTAAATAAGTTATAATACAATTTAAGTCTTTAAAATCTATATTTTGCAAAGGGAAAAATGATGAAAAAATTACAAGTACTATTAATTAGTTTTATAATATTAGTACTCACTCTGAGTGGTTGTTCTCAACATGATGAGAAACATTCGAATGACCATGAACCAAAAGAATTAAAAGTAGGATTTGTACCATCCCAAAATTCAAAAACGTTGAACGCTAAAGTGAAACCGTTACAGCAACAGTTGTCAAAGGAATTAGGCCTTCCAGTTAAAGTACATGTGGCAACTAACTATAATGCAATGGTAGAAGCTTTAAGATCAAAGAAAGTGGATGTTGCATTTATTTCACCAGTGTCTTATACCATCGCACATGATAAAGGTGTTGCAGATGTACTGTTGAAATCCAAAGGCTATTTAGTAGATGATAAAGGTAATACAACTAATAAATTAGTCGATTATTATCGCTCACAAATCGTAATTCGTAAAGACAGTCATTTACATAAGTTAAAAGATTTAAAAGGGGCTAAAGTAGGCTTACAAGACCCAGAATCTACTTCGGGATATATTTATCCAATGGCAAGCTTAAAAAAAGTTAATGTTAATCAGAGTGATATCAAAATTGCTCAAATTAAAGGGCATGATCAAGCATTGATAGCCTTGTTAAACGGTGATGTGGATGCTGTAGCTACATATCAAGATGCACGTGCTGATTTAAAGCAAGATTATCCCAAAATATATAAAGACACTAAAGCGATTTATCGCACGGATAAGATACCAAATGATACGATTTCTGTGCGTGGTGATATGAGTAAACAGTGGAAAACTAAAATCAGTAATGCTTTTTTAGATATTAGTAAATCTGAAAAAGGTAAGAAAATACTTACAGATATTTATGGGCATCATGGCTATGAAAAAGCAAAAGATAGTGACTTTGATACAGTAAGAAAATATAGAAAACTTGTCGAGGAATAAAAATTTAAGATTAAGGGAGTGGGACAGAATTCTTTTAAAATTCGTCGTCCCACCCCCGCAAGGATGACTAGAACTGAGAAAAGTTTGATTTAAGCGCCTTCTCAGTTCAGTCAGCTACTGCGAATTTGCTAAATAGCATTATTATATTATTTATGTCCCAGACTGTATAAATATATATTGGCAGTAGTTGACTGAATTAAAA